>JARXWK010000020.1 GCA_029916745.1 Dysgonomonadaceae bacterium PH5-43
AACTCGATACTGCAAGCACAAACAAATAATAATGCGCTAAAAGATAAATACAGATTTCAGTCGTATGGCATTAAAATAGGAGTAGGTTTCACTATAGATAAAAAGAAAAAAGACAAAGTCTCACCGAATATTATTGAACCTGAATTTATTAACCCCTATCTTGAACCTATTAATGTAGATGAAGAAGAGCCTCTTAATAACGATATGGCTTACGAATTTGATATGTTAGCTCTTGCGCAACCAATTAATCGTTACGAAAGTGGAGTTACAGAGATTAATCGTATTCAGCAGATAGTGTTGGAAGAGAAAATAGAGATACTTAATCGTTATCCTGATATGAAGATTCTAATCGAAGGCTTTACATCGGGAGAGGAAGATGCCCATATCGGTTTAGAAAGAGCTACAGTTGTTAAAACTTACCTTATTAATAGAGGCATTACTCCCAATAATATTCAAATAGAAAATAGAGGCAAGTCAATGCAATTAATAGAGGAAATTAATGAAGAATGTCGTCTTAAAAATAGGCGAATAGTAATTACAAACATAGAAAGGAGGGTAGGAGGTTATTAGAGCCAACCCAATTATAAAAAACAGGGTTATGGAATAATCCACAACCCTGTCACTGTATAAGCATTTTTTTTAATGCTGATTTTCGTCCATTATTATAATATTCATCATGTGACCGTTTTTTACAACGTAACGACTTTTCAAAAAATCTAAGACGCCTTTTTCACCGCCTTGGGCGTCAATATCTTCTTGGTCCATACCAATAATTGTTTTCGCCGGATCTAAATCCAATTCAAAGTGGGCCCATGTCGCAAACTCACGCAGCGATTTTAAATAATAACCAGTTAATGCAACCTTTGCAAAGGTAACCGGCTTTTCACAAAACACAAGCGGAATCGTATCAAAATCCATACTGTAAAACGATATTCGGCCATCCATCATTTTTTCATATGTGTAATCACCGCCACCAACATACATTGTATCCACGGCCAGACCACCAGGCACTCTTCCCGTTGGGAGGACACCTTTTGAATCCACCCATATCCCCAAAGCAGGCTTTTCTTCAAATTGGAATGTTGTTGCGCCAAACTTTGCGGTGTTTGGTGTACTGAAAGTACGGAATGTTGCATTGGTGTGACCGTGCAGGCCTGCAACGCCATAACCGCCATCAATCTTGGCCTGTTTAACCTTAATCGTCGAACCGCGCCAGTCACCCAACTTGGTCAAACCGGACGCAGGCGCACCATCAACATCAACAGTCATCTGATCCATAACAAAGTTATCCAATTTTTTCGCATCCGCGCCATAGCTGGCGGTGTCGGTCGCAAAATATACGCCCGCATCATATTTGCCAGACAATCTGGACGCACCATTCACACCATTAACACGGAACAACTTATTATTGTTATATTTTCCATCGTTCACAATGTTATAATGATCAATCGCAAAGTCAGCATCGATTTCTAAACCATGTTCGCCAGTCTTGACATTATTATTGGTAATGTTAACGTTTTCTGTTGTCGCTAGGGTCTTTAACATCGTTATATGACTCTTTTTGGACGCTGTTAAACCACGTACTTCGCCATTGTTTGATGAACGTAATACGGATTTAGCTGAACGGACTTCACTTGTTCCACTTGCCAATATTTCATTAAATACAAAAGTTATTGATTCTGCATCGTCTTTTCTGTCTGGGATAAGAGAAAGTAGACTATACATTTCATCGACATTATTGACGATCCAATCTTTGCTTGAATCTAATACCGCGACTTGGCTGCCGCTTTCTTCAAATTCAGACAGTTCATCTTTAGGGACAATTATGGTTTCGTTAGTTTCGGGATTCGAGAGCAGTGTAAATTCGCCACCGAAAACGTTTTTGTATTCATCGTTGGTTAGCGTTACTAAGCCGATGGGATAAACACCGAAGTTATCGCTGGAAGATCGTAAAGTATTTGTATCGATATCCGGATTTTGGGACCAATCGACACGAATATTTGTTTGTCGCTTAAACTCTCCTAAAAATTTCAATATCTCTTTTTCTTCTGCTAAAACACCGATGTTATTTGTAATGTAGACATTCACGAGTTCATTGGTGCCGTTTGCAGTCCTGAGTATATCCGTTGCTTTATCGTTTAATTCGGCAATGCAGGAAATGCCGAAATTATTGGCTTCGCTATCTGTTAATGTGGGCTCGTCGTCTCCGCAGGAAACAATAAATAAAGATACAATGCTGACAGTCAGATTTAAAACAGATCGTTTTATCAGACCTTTTGGTTTGTAGAGTTTTATCTTTGCATTTTTCATCTTATAAGTATTTTACATTTTTTAATGCCACAAATGTAATATTAATAATTAGTAAAGCATCTATTTTTTTTGATAAAAATACAGGATTAACTCATGAAAAATCAAAAAAAACATATTTATCAAGATTGAATAACCTTTGTGTAAATAAATTTTAAGGAGGTAAATTACACGCATTGATGGTATCGATGAAAGAATTGTATGGCTGGTTAGTTCTGCTTGGTTTGTTTTGCCTATTATTGTTTGCTGCTAAAGAGAGTTCTATTAGCCCTAAATCAGCTATTCACCCTACTTATCGTTCTATCAGACGATTTATAAAACATCAGCTACGAATGGATAAAAAGGAAGATGACTCAGAAGAATAGACAGTTGCTACACTATTTCTTCATATAATATGCCTTTTCTTCTGGGGATAAATGCTCGATAGAATACCTTAGAGCTGTGCGAGGAAGACTTTTGTAATGAATATCAAGGAAGTCTATTAAAGTTTCTTTGTGTCGTTTTCCAACTTCACGAAGCATCCAACCTACAGCTTTGTGCATTAGGTCGTGTTTATGATTCATAAGTTTTATGGCCAAAGACAAAGTGTCGTCGAATTGCAGATTTTTAATAAAAGTCCAAGTAGATACAATAGATATACGTTGTTCCCAAAGGTTATTGCTTTCAGCTAATGAATAAAGAACACTTCTATCTTCTTTGTCAAGGAGATAAACGCCTAACAAATCTCTACAACTCATATCAACCAAATCCCAGTTGTTGGCTTTTTGAGTATTAAGTAGATAGAAGTCTATAATCTCTTTTCGTTTCTTTTCGTCTTTCTCTTTCTTAAAGTCCTTAATCAATAAGAAGAAACCGGCTAATCGAGCCTCGTGATATTCCGAATCTATGAGAATTTGTATCTCACTCAAAGGTAGTATAGGACATTTCTTAACAATATCGCGAGTTAGAGGAACAACAATGCCTAAGAAGTTATCACCTTCTGCATATTCTCCTTTGCCTGTTTTGAAAAAATATTTAAGATGCTCAGCTTTCGCAGCATCAGCAACAGAGTGTAGTTCTTGTAGAACGAACTGGGCATTCATTACTTATATAACTTCTTTCTTAACTCTTTTATTTCGTCTGATACGATATAGTCATCATAATCCATACGCTTGTCGATTATACCATTAGGAGTTAATTCTATTATACGATTACAAATGGTTTGAATAAACTCGTGGTCGTGGCTCGACATAAGCACTATGCCTTTAAAGCTCTTTAGTGTATTGTTGAATGCCTGAATAGACTCTAAGTCTAAGTGGTTAGTAGGGGAGTCTAACACCATACAATTAGCATTCTTAAGCATCATACGAGAAATCATACAACGCATTTTTTCTCCTCCTGAAAGTACACTTGCTTTCTTTAGAACTTCTTCTCCAGAGAAAAGCATCTTACCCAAATAACCTTTAAGATACACTTCGAGAGTTTCGTCGGAGAACTGAGCTATCCAGTCAACCAAATTCATATCGGTATTGAAGAAAGATGAATTATCGAGAGGCAGATAAGCATTAGTAATAGTTTGTCCCCAATCGAAAGTTCCTTCATCAGCAGTTTGCTCATCATTAATTATTTGGAAGAAAGCAGTCATAGCTCGAGGATCTTTAGAAAGGAAAACAATCTTATCTTCTTTTTCAACGTTAAAAGATACACTCTTGAATAATGTTTCTCCATCAATACTTGCAGCAAGTCCGTTTACTTCAAGTATTTTGTTTCCTGTTTCACGTTCAGGAGTGAATATAATACCAGGATATTTACGAGAAGAAGGTTTAATCTCGTCTACATTAAGTTTTTCCAACATCTTCTTGCGTGAAGTTGTTTGTTTAGATTTAGCAACGTTGGCACTAAAGCGACGAATAAACTCTTCTAATTCTTTCTTCTTTTCTTCAGCTTTCTTGTTTTGTTGTTGCTGCTGACGTAGAGCTAATTGCGATGACTCGTACCAGAAACTGTAGTTTCCAGAGAATAGTTTAATGTCGCCATAGTCAATATCAACAGTATGAGTACAAACCGAATCGAGGAAGTGGCGGTCGTGCGAAACAACCAACACAGTATTGTCAAATTCCGAAAGGTAGTGCTCTAACCACATTACGGTGTCTATATCTAAGTCGTTGGTAGGCTCATCAAGAAGAAGGTTATCAGGTTTACCAAATAAAGCTTGAGCCAAAAGTATACGCACCTTTTCTTTACCACTAATATCTTTCATCATAGAGTAGTGCATATCTTCTTTAATGCCCAGCCCGCTAAGTAGATTGGCGGCATCACTTTCGGCATTCCAACCTTCTAACTCGGCAAATCGCTCTTCGAGTTCGGCGGCTTTAACACCATCTTCGTCAGAGAAATCAGGTTTAGCATAAAGAGCATCTTTCTCTTGCATTATATTCCATAACACAGTGTGTCCTCTTAACACAGCCTCCATAACTGTACAATCGTCGTAAGCGAAGTGGTCTTGTCTTAACACTGATAATCTTTCGCCCGAACCAAACGAAACAGAACCCGAAGTAGGGTCTAAATCGCCGCTCAAAGCTCTTAAGAAAGTTGATTTTCCGGCACCGTTAGCTCCGATAATACCGTAGCAGTTGCCTGGTGTAAACTTCAAATTAACGTCTTGGAATAAAACTCTTTTACCAAATTGGATTGCTAAATTACTTACTGTGATCATTACTCTTTTCCCTGAATTATTAATTAAGGGGCAAAGGTAATGATTTTTTACTCTTAGACAATAACATAAAATGTCAAAGTATAACAGCTAATGCTCCAACGGCTATAACTATCCAAAGTATAACACCTTCTAATACTGGTTTAATCCCTACCTGTCGGATAGCTTTAGGGGATAGAGTTCCTCCTATTAAAAATAAGGTCATAGAAAGGAAGCAGTGAGAAGTGCCAGATATGAAGCGAAGAACTAAGTCCGGAATATCTATGTAAGTATTAATGACCATAGCTATGATAAACAAAAATATAAACCAAGGGATTGTTATTCCACGGTTTTTACTTTTAGAGAAAAAGAGTAACGATACGAGCGACAAAGGAATTATCCAAAGAGCACGAGTAAGCTTTACAGTGGTAGCAACAGCTAAAGCTTCTGGTCCGTATTCAGCTCCTGCGCCCACTACCGAACTGGTATCGTGAATAGCAATAGCAGCCCATAATCCAAACTGTTGTTCGGTAAGTTCCAGCCAATGTCCAATAGGAGGGAAGATGAATAACGCTATTGCATTTAATGTGAAAATAATAGCTAACGACATAGAAGTTTCGTTTTCATCGGCATTAACAACCGGAGAAATAGCAGCAATAGCACTTCCTCCGCATATAGCGGTTCCAGATGATATTAGATACGATAACTTAGTAGGTATTTTCAGCCAACGCCCTACGAAGTAACCTATAATCATCACTCCTGTTACTGAAACTATGGTGAATAACATTCCGTCTCCACCAGTTTTAAGTGATTCGTGCAGATTCATACCAAACCCTAACCCAACAACAGCTACTTGAAGTAGATATTTTGAGATTTTCTTGCTTTGCTTAGAATAAGGATTCTTTAATAATAAAGCAAACACAATACCTGTGAACAATGCAATAGCTGGGGAGAAAAACGCCGAAGCTAAAAATAGTGCGATAAATAGATAACGATTCATATACGCTGCGAAGTTAATATTATTTGTTGTAAACAAAACAGAATTTAAGAAACAATAGTTGTATTGTTAGATACAAAAAACGAGGTATTCTACATTTTAGAATACCTCGCTCCTTTCTATATAGAAGTATTATTACTTAATAACTTTACATACTACAGTATCTTTGTCGGTACTAAGTTTTACAATATAAGTGCCTTTTGCTAAATTAGAAACATCGATTGCATTTGTTGCATTCGTTTGATTATAAACAATAGCTCCTGATAAAGAGTATATTGAAATTTTAGTTATTTTATCAGTAGAATCTATATATAACATATCGGCATATACATATACTTCTATTGAGTCTGTATTAAAGTTATCAATAGATGACAATTTCTTTACTGTCAATTCCTGAGTAACAGGAGTCGCAGCTTCGTATTCGTCGTTACCGGCTTGCGATGCAGTAATAGTAGTTGTACCTTCTGCAACAATATGGATTTTACCGTCTACTATAGTTGCAACAGTTTCATCAGAGCTTGTGTAGCTTACTTCTAAACCAGAGCTAGCAGTTGCTCCAGGAGTGAAATCTTTATCACCAACAGTAACTTCAGTTAAAGCATCGAAAGTAATTGTTTGTGATTTTTTATTTACAGTTATTCCGCACTCTGCTTTAAAGCCTCCATCTTCAGTAGTAACAGTTATTGTTGCAGTTCCAGCTGCTATAGCTGTTACTAAACCTGTTTCAGAAACAGTTGCTACAGATTCGTCGCTACTACTCCAAGTAGTATTCTTATTGTCTGCATTTGCAGGTTCTATAGTTGCTGTAAGCTGTTCGGTTTCATCAATGATTAGTTCAAGCGTTGTTTTGTCTAAGCTTACTCCAGTTACAAGTGTTGCCTCTTGGATAATTGTTCCGAAATTTTCCCAAACAGTCGCATCTTGATATACCGCTTTTGTCCCTTTAGGAACATAAAGTGTAGCATTAGCTATATCTACATTCCCGAAAACACTGGCTTCAATTTCTACTGGTACGGGATTTAACACCGTAACTTCAGTTAAGGCGAGGCAATAAGAAAAAGCTCCACTTTTGATAACCGTAACTGTTTCTGGAATAGTGATTGAAGATAATCCGTAACCAGCACCAAAGGCTTGCACGCCTATTGAAGTAAGCGTTGAAGGCAAGCTTACCGAAGTAGCTTCTACGCAATTTACAAATGCAAACTGCCCAACCGAAGTAACCCCCTCTTTAATAATGATAGTTTTAATCTCATCTTTCGTAATATGAGAATACCAAGGAATATCATTCAGACGCTTATAGTCGGGCATTTCGCCTTCGCCCCATACAGTGAGTGTTCCGTCTTCGAATTTCCAAAATATGTTTTCGGTTTTAGCATTTACAGTCAATATCTGAGTAACGGGAGTAGCAGCTTCGTATTCGTCGTTACCATCTTGCGATGCAGTAATAGTAGTTGTACCTTCTGCAACAATATGTATTTTACCATCTACAATAGTTGCAACAGTTTCATCAGAGCTTGTGTAGCTTACTTCCAAACCAGAGCTTGCAGTTGCACCGGGTGCGAAATCTTCATCACCAACAGTAACTTCAGCTAAAGCATCGAAAGTAATTGTTTGTGGTGATTTAGCAACATCTGTAACTGTATATTCAACTGAATAAATTTCACCTCCTCTATTGCCAGTATAAATTTTAAAAGCCATTACATATTCTCCTGCAAGTAAGCCACTTCTGGGAGTTACGGTTAATACTACATTATCTCCTTCAGTTCCTTTGGGAGTTAAGTAAACATCAATAACATCTCTACCAGAAGCTCCACCTATTATAAAATCAGCATCGTCAATTTCTCTGGGGAAAGACATAAATGCACAGAAATTTACTTCGTCGTTTGTTTTGTTTGTTATTGTTATTGTTTTGCTTACAGGTGTAGAACCTAAAGGCTGGCTTTCAAATACTAAGCCTGCGTCTGGAGTAATCGTCACATAGTCTCTTACGGTTTGTGCTTGTGCGGTAACAGCAAACGCAACGAGAGCGAAAGCACTCAATAATAAAGTAAATACTTTTTTCATTCTTTCTTTTTGTTATTAATTAATATTTAGTGATTGTTATTCTTGTGTTCATAAATATGCTAGCGCGTATGTACGAGGAAATGTTTATTGTGCGAAAACAGCGCACAAAGGTAGAGTTTATAATGTTTTGGTTTCTTTACAAACAAGAAATAATAATTGACAGATTAACAAAAAGCAGCCTTTTTCTTCCATTCACTGAACGTTTTACCTTCATATTGTCGGAAAGTTCTACTAAAAGCTGATGCTTGCGAGAAACCACACATTGAGGCAAGTTCGTCTATTGTTAGTTCGGTATTTTGTTGTACTTGTTCTTTTGCATATTCAATACGTTTACGATTGATAAATTCCCAGAAGTTACAATTGTATTCATCTTTTAATATATGGGAGATATACGTGCGGTTTGTGCCAACCATATTTGCAATATCGTTAATCCTCAGATTCTTTTGCAGAAACACTTTATCTTCGTTAATCACTTTCTCTAATTTAGGTAGAAATTTTAGATAGATACTTGCTTTGTGGTCTGTATCAGTGTGTATATCTAAAGTTTCCATATCCTTATCTAACAACGCTTGGTCGGGAAGCATTAGTTCTTTGGCAAAAGTTTCTGCTGTGTAATGCGAACAAGATACGTGATAACATATATAATAAAGAATTGCAGCATAAAGAAAAAGAATAATCGACACTAAACCTTCATACTCTATATAAAGAGCATAACCCATTACTGCAACAACAAAAGTAAGTATCAGAAAGGCAAGAATACCCCACAATACCGACCAATGATGTTTAATTTCTTTATCGTCGATGTTGGAGAAAAAGTCGTAGAGATGTTGTCGATACAATATCAGACGGTAAATAGCATACACAAATAAAGACAAGGCTTGTAGCAACAAAAGCAAGCTGTAGGTGTACTCATTAATTAAAAGCCGTAGAGTGTAGTAAATAGGATTATCGAAATGTATATCTCCATTGTCTTCAATCATTACTTTCATAAAATTTGTTGCTTGCTCTTCTCCTAAACATAAAAGGCAGACCGCGCTTATGGTGGCAAACAAAACGGGAGGAATAAAGAACAAACTATTCTTTAAGGCTAATCTACTTTTGTCGCCGGTTACTTCCTTAAAATACAAAAATATAACAGGTATAAACAATAGCGTAGAGTAGGTCTCAATAATGTCGAGCTTATAAAAGAGACTGTAGTTTTTATCGACATACCAGTAAAAAGCACTCACTCCCATAGTAATTGTAATTAGTATCATTACTATAGCCCAGATATTCTGTGAACGATTATTCCTATTCCTATTAAATAAGAAATGAATTGTCCAGAACAAAGACACCATAAAGGGCAGCAATATACTAATGTGTTTCAACATACTTGCGTTCTTCTGTGTTTATGGAAACAAAGGTAATGATAATTGCAAAACATACAAGTAGAACAATTCGAGCTTTTGCAAACAACTTTCTCTACTCATTTAAGCATATTCTTAGCGAAATTAATCGGCAGCATTAAAAAAAGCTGTAATTTTGCCTCCTACTACAAACTTATGGACTGGATTATAAATAATAAAATAGAAATAATAGGAGCCTTGCTCTCTTTTATTTTTCTCATTCTTGAAGTAAAACAAAACTGGATTATGTGGATAGTAGGTATATTCAGCTCGGCTTTTTATATCTATATATTCTATAATGCTCATCTGTTTGCCAATATGGGAATGAATGTTTACTATACCGTTATGTCGGTATACGGCTTATATTGTTGGAAGTTTGCAAAAAATAAAGAAGCTAACGAAAGTAACGACTTCCATTTCATATCCAAAGAATTAGCAATTAAGTTAAGCATCATAACTCTCTTTGTTTTCGGGCTTATTCTATTTATCCTGAAACGAGTTCCCGACTCAGAAATTCCTATCCCCGACGCATTAATAGCATCTTTAAGCATAGTGGCAACTTGGATGACCGCCAAGAAAATAGTAGAGTGCTGGTATCCTTGGATATTTGTAAACTTCTTCTCTATAGGCGTATACGCTTATCAGCATCTTTACCCAACGGCTATATTATATGTGTTTTATGGTACACTGTCGATAGTAGGCTTAATAAACTGGCGCAAATCTGTTATTAAAAAAATATGATTCCTTTATTGCAAGACTTCAAAACAATAATATTAGCAAACGGAGCTTTCCCTACTCATAAAGTTCCTTTGTCGTTCCTTTATTCTGCCGACAGAATTATCTGTTGCGATGGGGCTATAATAAATCTTCTTCAAACAGGATTGGAGCCTAACCATATAGTGGGAGATTTAGACAGTATATCTGATGTGCTTCAAAAACGCTTTCAGTCTATTCTTCATCACTGCCCTGATCAAGAAACTAACGACCTAGCAAAGGCTGTTAAGTTTTGCATTGAAAATGAATGGACGCATATAACCATATTAGGCGCAACAGGTAAAAGAGAAGATCATAGTATAGGTAACCTTTCTTTACTTGCCGATTATAACGAGGAAGTAGACATACAACTAATAACCGATTACGGAGTTTTTAACCCTCAATCGACTAACAATTCCGTTTACGAAAGTCAGCCTAAACAACAGGTCTCCATTTTTAGTCTCACCCCAGATACTCTATTCGATAGCGAAGGATTGGTGTATGCCTTAAATAAGAGAGCACTTACATCGTGGTGGCAAGGCTCGCTCAACGAAGCTCAAGGAAATAGCTTTACTCTTAATATGAATAAAGGTAAAGCCTTAGTATTCCGCGAGTTTATATAAATTATATTACTTTTGTGCTCTAACCCTATTTACATTAACAATGGTACTTAATTACATTTGGATAGCATTTTTCGTTATAGCCTTCGTTGTCGGATTATGTAAGGTAATCTTTACAGGCGATATGAACATCTTTACCGATATGATGAATGCGACGTTCGACGCAGCTAAGAATGGATTTGAAATATCTATCGGTCTAACAGGCGTGCTTTCCCTTTGGCTCGGATTTATGAAGATAGGAGAGCGTGGAGGAGTCGTGAACTTCTTATCGCGAGCATCAGCACCAGTGTTTACCCGTCTGTTTCCCGATATTCCGAAAGGACACCCCGCAACAGGATCTATATTTATGAACATAGCCGCCAATATGCTTAACCTCGACAATGCCGCTACTCCTTTGGGACTCAAAGCAATGAAGGAGATGCAAGACTTAAACAAGAATAAAGATACGGCAAGCAACTCTATGATAATGTTTATAGTGCTGAATGCTTCGGGGCTTACCCTTATTCCTGTTACCATTATGGTTTACCGAACCCAGATGGGAGCTGCCAACCCAGCCGATATATTTGTTCCCCTTATGATTGCCACCTTTGTAGCAACTCTTGCCGGAGTAATATATGTATGCATACGACAAAAGATTAACATCTTCGACAAGGTATTGCTCAGCTTTTTCGGAGGCATCATAGCCTTTATCGCCTTAGTCGTATGGTGGGTTAAATCGTTGCCACAAGAAGACGTTTCTATGTATTCGTCTTTAATAGCAAACTGCTTTTTGTTTTGCATCATCATCTCATTTATAGTTGCAGGAGTAAGGAAAAAGATAAACGTTTACGATGCCTTTATCGATGGGGCTAAAGACGGATTTAAGACCGCCATTATGATTATTCCTTATCTTATAGCAATGTTGGTTGCGATAGCCCTGTTCAGAACCTCGGGAGCTATGAGTTTCATTACCGAAGGCTTAGCATCTGGCGTAGCCGCAATCGGACTTCCTACCGAATGGGTCGACGCTTTCCCCACCGCAATAATGAAACCCTTAAGTGGAAGCGGAGCAAGAGGTATGATGATTAATACTATGCAAACTTTCGGAGCCGACTCTTTCGCTGGGCGATTAGCCAGTGTTTTTCAAGGCTCTACCGATACAACTTTCTACCTCATAGCCGTTTATTATGGAGCGGTAAATATAAAAAACACTCGTTACTCCATTGCAGGCTCTCTGATAGCCGACCTTGCCGGAGTGCTTGCCGCAATATTTGTCTGCTACTTATTCTTTGGGTAAACGGTAATCAATTCGGACTACACCGTAGTTTCAAATTTGTTTCACCCGTGTGAAACAGGTTGTTTCAGCTGGGTGAAACGAGTTGTTTCAGTTAGGTGAAACAAGTAGTTTCAGTTAAGTGAAACGAATTATATCAAAGTAAGAAACAGATTATTTCACCAGTATGAAATAATCTGTTTCAAAGTATTAAATAAATTGTATTGTCGGAAGAAAGATTATTGCTTTCTTGTTGCACTTCAAAGAAGTTAATTCGTTAACACATATCATAAATGCAGACTTTCGGAGCCGACTCTTCGTTAACGAATTATCTCAAATTAAACCTTATATAGAGATTTTCTCTTTAATTTAAGAACTCTTTTTTCAACTAATGTCCAGGATAACCATCCTGCTAATAAACAGATAATTATTAAAGGGATGAATATCCATTCATCTCTTAACCTTAATTCATAAAAAGCATTTATAACTAAAAAATGATAGATATACAGACCGTACGATATATCAGTTTTTCCAATTAATTTAGAAGTTAATTCAGGCTTTGTATATGCGAAACTAAATATACTCAAAACTAAAAAACAATGAAATAAAAGTTCCACAAAGTTAGGTTCATATGCTCCCGGATCATAACCCAAATAATAACCAATAGAACACAGAATAATATATGAAAAAATAAAAAGGAAGCCTTTATGTGCAATAAGAGGAATGATTCGTTCTTTGTTTAAATAAACAATAATACCAAAACAAAAGAAAAAGAAAAAATTTACAAATTGTAAAAAAGGATTTATAAATATCAAATAATATCCATTGTCCGAAAAAGAAGATAAAAAGGTATGTAAAAAATGGGTTTGATTCTGAGCGTATGAAATCATTCCTAATAATAGGAATATTACTGTTTTTACTCGATTGTTATATCTTTTAATAAAGAAAAAGATAAGAGGAATACTTAAATACAACAATATTTCTACACTAATAGTCCATAGTGCAGCATTGGGAGCACTACCTACTCCAAAGCCTTTAATAATCGAAGGTGTAAATTCTTGTATAAAGGTTAGTTGGGTGAAAATCCATAAAATAAAACTACTGCTTTTTAATTCATTTGTGTTTAAATGCCCGAAATAGATTAACAGTGTGATTGTTAATATTAAACAACAGATAAGAGCAGGGTAGAGTCTTAAGAAGCGATTTACAAAATACGTTTTCCAGTTAGGATTATTTTCATAAGACCAATAAATTAAAAAACCACTTAATGTGAAGAAAATAGGGACACCATTAAACAACGAAAGATATTTAAACCAGTTAGGAACTGAAATGATGAGATGTAAATGCGTTATTAATACCTGAAAAGCCGCAAATAAACGAATCAAATTAAAGTTATTTACTTTGTAGTCGATTAGTTTCTCCATGTGCAAATTTTATTCATTAATTTATAACTATATTTACTATCTTCTTAGGAACAACAATAACTTTCTTAGGAGTTTTGCCTTCTAACCACTTCTGTGCAAGCTCATGCGCAAGCACTGTGCTTTCAATCTCTTCTTTCGAAGCCTCAGCAGAGAAGTCTAAAGTGAAACGAGCTTTACCGTTGAAAGAAACTGTGTATTTGATGTTGCTTTCTTTTAAGTATTCTTCGTTTAACTTCGGATATTCGGCATCAAAAACGGTTGTTTCGTTTCCTAATCTGTGCCAAAGCTCTTCTGAGATGTAAGGAGCAAAAGATGCAAGTATGATTGTTAAGTCGGATAGGAGTGCTTTCTTGTTGCACTTCAAAGAAGTTAATTCGTTAACGCATATCATAAATGCCGAAATAGAAGTGTTGAAAGAGAAGTTCTCTATATCTTGTTCTACTTTCTTGATAAGTTTGTGTAATGCTTTAAGTTCTTCGGCGGTAGGTTGCTCGTCTGATACTGCAAAGTCATCGCCAGAGAAGAACAGATTCCACGTTTTGCGTAAGAAACGAGATACTCCATCAATTCCTTTTGTGTCCCAAGGCTTAGATTGCTCTAATGGACCTAAAAACATTTCGTATAAACGTAATGTATCTGCACCGAACTTTTCTACTATATCATCGGGGTTTACTACGTTGAACATAGATTTCGACATCTTTTCTACAGCCCAACCACAAGTGTATTTGCCATCTTCTAAGATAAACTCAGCACTTGCAAACTCGGGACGCCAATTCTTGAAAGCATCTAAATCTAATATATCGTTGTCTACTATGTTTACATCAACGTGAAGAGGTGTTACATCGTAATTGTCTTTCAATCCTAACGAAACGAAAGTGTTGGTGTCTTTTATTCTGTAAACAAAGTTAGAGCGACCTTGAATCATTCCTTGATTAACAAGTTTCTTAAAAGGTTCTTCATTTGTAATTATCCCTAAGTCGAATAAAAACTTGTTCCAAAAGCGACTATATATAAGGTGTCCTGTTGCGTGTTCGGTTCCACCGATATAAAGGTCTACGTTTTGCCAGTATTCGTTTACATCTTTAGAAACTAAAGCTTCGTTGTTGTGAGGGTCTTCGTAGCGAAGGTAATAAGCCGACGAACCAGCAAAGCCAGGCATAGTAGACAATTCTAAAGGATAACCATTGTAAGTCCAATCTTTAGCTCTACCTAATGGAGGCTCTCCTGTTTCTGTAGGTAAGAACTTATCTACTTCAGGAAGCTGTATAGGAAGATCTTTCTCATCTACCGTATAAGGCATTCCGTCTTTATAATAAATAGGGAATGGTTCTCCCCAATATCTTTGTCGTCCGAATATGGCATCTCTTAAACGATAGTTTACTTTTACTTTACCTAAGTTGTTTTCGGCGATATACTCTTTAGCTTTTTGTATTGCTTCTTTAACAGTAAGTCCGTTAAGAAAGCCAGAGTTTATCATAATACCTTCTTTTGCATCGAAGCTTTCTTCCGAAACATCAGCACCCTCAATAAGAGGAATTATTGGTAAATCGAAATGCTTAGCAAAAGCGTAGTCGCGACTATCGTGTGCCGGAACAGCCATAATAGCTCCAGTTCCGTAGCCAGCCAAAACATAATCTGATATCCAGATAGGAATTTCTTTATTGTTAAGAGGATTGATAGCATAAGAACCAGTAAATACTCCCGTAACTCTTTTGTCTGAGATACGTTCGCGTTCAGTTCGGCGTTTAACTCTGTCGAGGTAAGCATCAACTTCGGCTTGTTGTTCGGGGGTAACTACTTGAGCAACGTATTCCGACTCTGGGGCAAGCACCATAAATGTAACTCCAAAAACGGTGTCGGCACGAGTAGTAAAAACAGTCATACTTCCTCCTTGTGGAAGTGCGAATTGCATTTCTGCACCTTCCGACCTGCCTATCCAATTCTTCTGAGTTTCTTTAAGCGAGTCTGTCCAGTCTACTGAGTTTAATCCGTCGAGTAAACGTTGTGCATAAGCAGAAACACGCAAACTCCATTGACGCATCTTGCGTTGTTCAACAGGGTAACCACCACGTTCAGACACACCATCAATAACTTCGTCGTTAGCTAACACAGTTCCCAAAGCAGGACACCAGTTAACCATACTATCGCCTAAATAAGCGATACGATAGTTCATTAATATTTCTTGTTGCTCTTTTTCCGATTTAGAGTTCCATTCTTCAGCGGTGAAGCTTAACTCTTCAGAACAAGCAACATTCATATCTTTAGCACCTTGGGTTTTGAATACTTCTATAAGTTCTTCTATAGGGCGAGCTTGTTGTTCATCTTTGCAATAATACGAATGGAACATCTTTATGAATGCCCATTGAGTCCATTTATAATAATTAGGATCGCAAGTTCTTATTTCGCGACTCCAATCGAAGCTAAACCCAATCTTATCTAATTGTTCTTTATATCGGGCAATGTTTTTGTCTGTAGTAATAGCAGGGTGTTGTCCTGTTTGAATAGCATATTGTTCGGCAGGAAGTCCGTATGCGTCATATCCCATAGGGTGTAATACATTGAATCCTTTTAATCTTTTATATCGAGAGTAAATATCAGACGCAATGTAACCGAGAGGGTGTCCAACGTGTAGTCCTGCTCCCGAAGGATATGGGAACATATCGAGGACATAATATTTAGGTTTATCTTTGTTTTCTGTTACACGATAAGTATTGTTGTCTTCCCAATACTTTTGCCATTTCTGTTCGATTTCCTTAAAATTGTATTCCATGATTACTTTTGTTTATTATTAAACTCAGAATAAGTTTGCAAAAGTAATCATTAATTTTTGAAAAGCAGTAAGTTTAGTAGTTGAGTTGGAAATTGTACGAAACTCCGAGGCTAAAAGAACTTCCACCTAAATTAGCTCTGTTGCCAAAGAATGGAGATATTCTGTATTCGGCAAATATCCCTACATTCTTGTATCGTAAGTTAGTGCCAGCATAAGCATCAAAAGTTGTAGGGGAATAATATATTTTGTTGTCATTTTTATCTATTTTTTCTACTATATCAGAAGTTATACTAAAAACGCCCAATCCTAAGTAGGGAGTAAGATATATATCTTTTTTTAGTTGTAACTGATAACGATACCTTAACCCCAAACTCACTATACCTCCTTTAATTTTGGTATTATGTAATTCGTTTTCATAAAGACAATTAAATCTTTTCGCATCTGTGGGGAATGCAAACTTTGTAGCAATGTCTATTGCCTGATTGTGCTTTATTGGTATTCCTATAGAAAAACCAACGCCAAGAGCTGCGTCAAACGCATTTTTAAGTGTTCCTACAGGGAGCATAGTTATAGCTTGAACTTCCCAACTGGGAATTATAGACTTATTTAGCTCTTTTGCTTCTTCACTCACGTATTCTGGAGTCTGTACATCAAAAGGATTATTAGCCCATTCTGGTAATGTAGGAATAGTCATAAACTCTTCAAGTAGTAGAGGCATTTCAAAATCTCCTCTGTTATAAACATAATGACTCATAATGCAACTAACAAAATGTCCTCGTATTTCCTCCACTGCATAATATACAGCTAAAGGCAGATAATAATTGTTTATTGGAGCATAAACAATTCGATAAGCCATAGTAGGTACTCCATCTAAAATAATTTCTATATAGTCATTAGATAGAATTACAGTTTGGTAGGCTTCGTTTAAGTCCATACGAGTATTCAAAAAATCTGAAGCTTCTTCGTATGAGGGGAACTCCGACCAACTTACTTGTCCTCTCTGATGATAAACATTGTTAGGGCTTTTCCATATACAAGCAGTGCCTAACTCAATATTTCTTCCTGCAAAATTAATATTCTCAGCAATCCAACTGTCTGATATATATTTATCAAGCTCTTTGTTTAAGAAAGCCTCAACGAATAATTCTTCTAAAGAGACATCTCGTTGTTTTTCTTTAGTTATAGCTATTACATTGTAAGATTTTCCGTCAGCATTATTGTATAGATAATAAGTTGTATAAATATTAATATCAGGAGCTTCAGTAGGTTCTTCACCTTCTATTACCATTAAACGTTTGTCCAATATGTTAATATAACGACTTTCTACATCTTCTTTGATTTTGTTTTTACGCCTAAAAGACGATAAAGTCTTATCGTTTTCAATAGAACCTTTCTTGTTTTCTGATATTATAATATCATAGCCTCTTGTTTCAAATATAATTTCGTTATTAGAAGTTTGCTTCATTCCTCTGTTAGTGTTTAGCCCAAGTATACCGGGAAACACATCATCGTTTGCCATTAAGGAAAGAGAACAAAGAAAACAAAAAGTAGAAAGAAGAATGTTTTTAACCATGATAGTTGTTTATTGAGTTAGCAAATACAAAGTTAGAATAAATATTAACAACACCGATGAAATGTGGCTTTTTAATGAAAATGATGAGAAACTAAACCATCTATAGGTTCTTTTATAATATTGCCTGCCGATAAGCTATGTTTAGATAAAACTCGTTTCAAATTGTCTTCGAAGTAATACGCAATACTACCTACAAAATGTACAGGTAATTCTTTAGACTGAGGATATTGATATAAGTTTCTGACAACAAACCCATCGAAACTATTCTCTATAATGTTTTTGATTGTTTCTTCCGATTTGTATTCATAAAGGAACGGAGCGAAACTTGCTAAAAATCTATTAGGAAGTGGTTGCCTATATACTTTATCTATAATGTTGGCTGATGAAAGTTTGTATTTGCAGAAGAAAGCATCTCTTATGTGATTGGGTAATTGATTTTTCAATATATCAGCAATAAGCTTTTTACCAAGAACGGCACCACTACCTTCGTCTCCTAAAATATAACCTAAAGGTGATACATTGTTTGCAATATCCTCCCCGTCGTAATAGCACGAATTAGAACCTGTGCCAAGAATACAGGCAATGCCTTCTTTGTTCCCGCATACACTGCGAGCAACTCCAAGCAAATCAGACTTTACAGAAACATTATTTGTGTTAAAAAACTTACTTAAAGATCTTGTTACAATATGAGATTTTTCGATAGTACACCCCGCTCCATAGAAATGAATCTCTGTAATATTCTCTTTTTCTAAAGAATATTCATTTTCTAAGAGATACAATATTTCGCTTTCGTTCATAAAAAACGGATTTATACCCTTAGTCTTGCAGTGTTTTACACCTTCGGTATTGCTTATTGCCCAGCTTGTTTTAGATGAACCGCTATCGGCAATTAAAATATATTTATGTTCCATACTGACTTTTATGAAGATTGCACAAACTTACAAAATAAATTAATATCTTTGGTGCTATTAAATACAGGTAATATGAAAACAACATTTACACATATTAAAAATGGAGAGCTAAATCTCTTAAAGGCAGAAGAGCTTAAAGCATTAATTACACAATTAGATACAGACTATGTTTTTATTCATACTCACTCCGAACCTATAGAGTGGAATAAATATGCAGAAGAAAGAATGCTTAGTGTTGCTAAAAACACAGGAGCAGGTATGGTTTATTCAGATTATTGTAAAATAAAAGATGGGATTAAAGTCAATAATCCAGTGTTGGACTATCAGTATGGTAGTTTAAGAGATGATTTCGATTTCGGGGCAGTTCTTCTTTATAAAACATCGATTGCTAAACAAGCAGTATCTCGTATTAATGGTAAATACAATTTTGCATCTTTGTATGCTTTAAGACTTAAAATTTCTCAAATTGCAAAAATTATACACATAAACGAATATCTGTATACAGAATTAGAAAAGGATAATCGTTTGTCGGGAGAGAAACAGTTCGACTACGTTAATCCAAGAAACAGAGAGGTGCAGATAGAAATGGAGATGGCGTGTACCGAACATCTTAGAGATATAAAAGCTCATTTAACCCCGTCGTTTAACTCTGTCAACTTCGATGAAGAAGTTTTTGATGTTGAGGCTTCGGTAGTTATCCCTGTAAGAAACAGAGAGAAGACAATAGAAGAGGCGGTTCGTTCGGCTTTGTCTCAAAAGCCAGACTTCTCTTTTAATGTTATTGTTGTTGATAATCATTCAACAGATAAAACAACAGAAATACTAAGTAAGCTTTCTAACGAGTATAGTAATCTAGTTCATATAATTCCTGACGATAAAAACCTCGGAATAGGTGGTTGTTGGAATGAAGCTATAATGAGCGATAAATGTGGTAAGTTTGCAATACAATTAGATAGCGACGATCTTTATATTGACAATGATGTTTTGACAAAAATAGTTTCGGCATTTTATGAGCAACAGACGGCTATGGTTATAGGTAGTTATAAAATAGTAAACTTTAAGTTAGAAGAAATTCCTCCTGGAATTATAGATCACAAAGAATGGACTCCTGATAATGGACGAAACAATGCCCTGCGCATTAACGGACTTGGAGCTCCTCGAGCTTTCTTTACTCCTATTGTAAGAGAAATAAAGTTTCCGAATGTTAGTTACGGCGAAGATTATGCTGTTGCTTTGGCTGTTTCTCGCACTTATCAGATAGGGCGAATATACGAACCTCTATATTTATGTCGGAGATGGGAAGGTAATTCTGATGCCAATATTGATATTCTTAAACAGAACACTTTTAATCACTATAAAGACAGTATAAGAACTCAAGAATTATTAGCACGACAAAATGATTGATGTAAATGCTTTTTTTGAAAAACAATTAAAAGATTGGAAGACTATTTCCGATAATTATTCTGCACTTAAAAACATACAATGCAAGACTGTTTCTTTCGATGAATTCTATATAAAAGTACAATACAATCCCGAAAGAATACGTTCTTCTGTTGCCAATGTTGATAAAAAATCAATAGCTAAAAGACCTTGCTTTTTGTGTGATGCCAATCGTCCCCAAGAACAAGAAAGTATTAACTATCCTCCTTGTTACTATTTGTTGGTAAATCCATATCCTATATTTCCGCAACATCTTACAATTCCCGACCGAAAACATAATCCCCAACTAATAAAAGGTAGAATTGGAGATATGTTAAGTTTGGCTAACGACTTGCCCGATTTTACAATATTATATAATGGTCCTAAATGTGGAGCTTCAGCTCCAGACCATTTTCATTTTCAGGCAGGAAACAAGGGAGTGTTACCAATAGAACGTGATGTTATTTCGTATAAGCGTAAGGTAATAATAAACAAAGAACACAAGGGAACTCTTTATCGCTTAGAAAATTATCTAAGAGAATGTTTGGTGTTTGAAAGCAAAGATAAAGAATGGCTTTGTGCTTCGTTTGAAGATTATTATGAGTATCAGCATAAACTTCAACCTCTTGAAGAAGAGCCGATGTTTAATCTAATATGTTGGAAAGATAATGATACTTGGAAATTGGTTGTCTTCCCAAGAAAACAACATCGACCTCGCCAATATTTCGAAGAAGGGAAAAGTAATATATTGTTAGCTCCCGGAGTTGTTGATTTCGGAGGAGTACTTGTAGTGCCTCGAGAAGAAGATTTTATTAAATTAGATAAAGACTTAATAACCGATATTTATTCTCAACTAACGTTATTGTATGAAACAACCTGAAATACACGTAGGTATATTAACCGCAAAGGAAATAAATGTGGTTGAAAACCCCGAACAAAAATATTTTACTGTAAAAGATGTGCCAATAGGTATAAATTTTCATTGGGAAAGGAAAGAAGATCAAGAATTTAGAGGAGTGTTTAAGATTATAAATGAAGGCGATAACAAAACTCTCATAAATATTGTTCCGATAGAAGATTACCTAACGAGTGTTATTTCGTCGGAAATGAGTGCAACAAGCGACATAGAACTCTTGAAAGCTCACGCAGTTATATCACGTAGCTGGTTGCTTGCTCAAAAAGACAAGGCTGCACAGATAGATACTTTAGATAAAAAATACTCTTCGATATACGAAACTGCCGACGAATATATTCGATGGTACGACAGAGAGGAACACGATAATTATGATGTTTGCGCCGACGACCATTGTCAGCGTTATCAAGGAATTACTCGTGCATCTACTCCTCAAGTAGAAGAAGCAATAAAGGCTACTTTTGGAGAGGTTTTAATGTATGAAAACAAAATATGTGATACTCGTTTCTCGAAATGTTGCGGAGGTATTACTGAGAAATTTGAAAACTGTTGGGAGCCTATCTCTCACCCTTATCTCGAAAGTGTAAAAGATGTTTTCTGTAATACGAACGATCAAGATGTTCTAAAGCAAATATTGAATAACTACGATCAAGAAACTAACGATTTTTATCGATGGGCTGTAGAGTATTCGCAAAAAGAAATAAGCACACTTATAAATAGTAAGTCTGGTTGGAACTTTGGAGAAATAGAAGATCTTATTCCTTTAGAGATTGGACCATCGGGGCGAATTATCAAACTAAAGATTATAGGAACTCGTCTTTCTAAAACTATAGGTAAAGAACTGTTTATAAGAAAAGTTCTTTCCGAAACACATCTTTATAGTTCTGCTTTTGAGATAGAAAAAGTTTATGGAGAGTGTGGAAACGATATTCCTGAAAAGTTTATACTTCGAGGTGCGGGCTGGGGACACGGTGTTGGGCTTTGCCAAATCGGAGCAGCAATGATGGCTAAAGAGGGTTTTAATTATAAAGAAATACTTGCTCATTATTTCAAAAACACTGATTTGAAAAGAATTTATTAAACAGTTAATTAACACTAACACAGAACAATTCTATATTATTGCCTATGCAATATTAATTATTTTTGTATCTTTGCCACTTTAATTTGTAAATAACTAATTAGCAATAACATATAACTGAATGAAGAATTATAACTTAGCAAATAACATTCTTGGCTGGATAGTGTTTGCTATTGCAGCAGCAACTTACCTGTTAACAATTGAACCCACTGCAAGTTTTTGGGATTGTGGAGAATTTATAGTGTCGGCATACAAATTAGAAGTAGGACACCCTCCTGGAGCTCCAATATTTATGCTTATGGGAAATCTTTTCTCCCATTTTGCTTCCGAACCTTCGCAAGTTCCGGTAATGCTTAATGCAATGTCGGCGTTATTTAGTGCGTTTACAATTCTATTTCTATTTTGGACTATCACTTATCTTGCTAAAAAGATAGTAGTAAAAGATAAAAACTCAGAAATGACTCTTGCTCAGAAAATAACTATATTAGGAGCCGGAGCAGTAGGAGCCTTAGCTTACACTTTCTCAGATACATTTTGGTTTTCGGCAGTAGAAGGAGAGGTTTATGCCTTTTCATCGATGATGACTGCTGTTGTGTTTTGGTTAATCCTTAAATGGGATAATGTTGCAGACGAGCCTTATTCTAATAGATGGCTTATACTTATAGCTTATCTTATAGGTGTTTCTGTTGCGATACACTTACTTAATTTGTTATGTATTCCAGCAATAGTATTGGTGTACTATTTCCGTAAAAATACAAATCCGACTTGGAAAGGAGCCCTTGTTGCTTTATTAGTTTCATTCGGAATTTTAGCAGCTATACTTTATGGTGTAGTGCAAGGTTTGGTTGAAGTAGCTGGTTGGTTTGAGTTGTTCTTTGTTAATATATTGAGTTTACCATATAATTCTGGAGTAATAGCTTATATGATTATTCTTTTAGGAGTATTATCTTGGGCTATATGGGAAACTATGAGAGGTAGTAAAGACGACAAAAAAGGAAAAATAGCTTTTGTTATTTCAGTTACCTTGTTGGGTATACCTTTTATTGGTAATGGTTATGCGTTAGGGATATTCTTAATAATCGCCCTTACCGCATTCTTATTTATTTATAAGAAAGTAAATCCCGTAGTTCTTAATACAATATTAGTCGGATTATTTGTGATAACTATAGGATACTCTTCTTACGCCGTAATAGTTATCAGATCTTTAGCTAATACTCCTATGGATCAGAACTCTCCAGAAGATGTATTTACTCTTAGATATTATCTTTCTCGTGAGCAATACGGAGAAACTCCTCTGCTTTATGGTCCTACCTTTGTGTCTGAATATCAATTCGAAGGTAGAAATGTGAAACTAATAGACGAAGGACCAATATGGTCTAAAGTTATCAAAAAAGACAAATCGGAAAAAGATAGATACTATATATCTGGTCGTAAAGAAAAAGCGGTGTATGTTGATGAACTAAACACTTTCTTCCCGAGAATGTATAGCAACGAGCCGCAAAACATAAACGCCTATAAAGAGTGGACTGGCTTTCAGGGTAAAAGAGTAAGGTTCTCTACTCCTTTAAGTGCTTCCGGTGCTAAAACAGTAATGAAACCAACATTTGGAGAGAATCTTAAGTTTTTCTTTAATTATCAGGTTAATTTTATGTATTGGCGGTACTTTATGTGGAATTTTGCAGGACGACAAAATGATATTCCGAGCAATGGAGAAGTGTCTAATGGTAATTGGATAACAGGAATTAAGTTTATCGACGAAAAGATGGTTGGGCCGCAAGATAATCTCCCCGACAGCATAGCGAAAAATAAAGGACACAACAAGTATTATATGCTGCCTCTATTGTTGGGTGTACTCGGTATTTTCTTTCAAATATACTCGGGAAATAAAGGTACTCAACAGTTTTGGGTTACATTTTTCTTATTCTTTATGACGGGCTTAGCAATAGTATTATACTTAAATCAACCTCCTTTTCAACCACGCGAACGAGATTATGCTTACGCTGGGTCTTTCTACGCTTTCTGTATTTGGATAGGTTTAGGCTCTGCTGCTATTGTAGAAGGGATAAGAAGATATGCTAAACAATCTCCTGTAGTATCTGCTGCTTTAGGTACAGCAATATCTTTATTGATTCCTATACAAATGGTTTCTCAAACTTGGGACGATCACGACCGCTCGGGTAGATATGTAGCTCGAGACTTTGGTATGAATTATCTTTCTTCTTGCGAAGAGAATGCTATTATATTTACTAATGGAGATAATGATACCTTCCCTTTGTGGTATGCTCAAGAAGTTGAAGGATACAGAACTGATGTTAGAGTCTGTAACTTAAGCTACTTGCAAACTGATTGGTATATAGATCAAATGAAACGTCAAGCTTACGAATCAGAACCTCTTCCTATAAGTTTTGCCGATTACGAGTATGCTCAAGGAGTTAACGACTATTTTCGTTTTTATCCTAAATATAATGCGCCGATAGATATTGATAGATTCATTGGGCAAATAAAAGCAGGAAAGTTAACAGGTAATGAAATTCCAACGTATAAAATTTCTATTCCTGTAGATTCAACTGCTGTTATAGCTTCGGGGTTGGTAAAACCAGAGAATGCCGACTTGCTGACAGATAATATGATTCTTGATTTTGGAAGTCAAACAAATGAAGAGGGCAAGGCTACTAAAAATCCTAAAGAATATTTAACAAAAAATGAATTGGTAGTATTGGATATGCTCAGAAATAATAAAGATTGGAGCCGTCCCGTATACTTTGCAATGACTGTAGGTACTGAACAGTTTATGAGATTAGACCCTTACTTCCGACAAGACGGAATAGCTTTCAGAGTTATGCCTTTCGAAACAAAAGAAAAACAAAAAATAGATACAGATATTCTTTACGATAATGTAATGAATAAGTTTAAGTGGGGTAATCTGCAGCAACCTGGATTGTATATCGATGATAATTGTATGAGAATGGTAGCTTCGTTTCGTAGTATATTCGCAGATCTTGCTAATGCTTTAATCGAAGAAGAGAAATTTGCTAAGGCAAAAGAAGTATTAGATCGTTGTATGGAGGTTCTACCTGAATATAATGCGCCATATAATTACAATCAATATCTTCCAGTGTCTAAGTTGGCCGATGCTTATCTTAAAATAGGAGAGGAAGAAAAAGCCGAAGAAATATACACAACTTTAGGAGATGTTATTGTTAAAAACTTGAATTGGTATAATAGATTAGGTAGAAAACAATATGCTACTGTTATGAGTGATGCATATAAAGATGGTATCTTTTTACAAGATATAATAAGAGTTTTAATAGAAACAGAAAATCAAAAAGCAGAAGAATATCTGCCTGTGTTTAGTAAGAGTTGGGAAAAACTTAATGCTGCAGTAGGTAGAAACAGATAAGGTATGTTAATAGAACGTCCGCCTATATTTTATAGACTATTATTTCCAGGAGCATACTGGAGGTTTAACAAAAAGAAAAAGGTAGTATATCTTACTTTCGATGATGGACCTATACCAGAAATAACTCATTGGGTGTTAGACTTATTGGATAAGTATAAAATAAAAGCTACATTCTTTTGTGTTGCCGACAATGTGCGTAAATATCCGGAAATATATAATGAAGTTTTGCGAAGAGGTCATTTAACAGGTAATCACACCTTCCATCATCTGCAAGGCATAAAAACAAGGTCGAAAAAGTTTATTCAAGATGTTGAAGATGCCAATAATTTGATAGAAAGTAACTTATTCAGACCTCCACACGGACATATAAGATTTCCGCAACTTCAGGCACTAAAAAAGAAATATAAAATAATAATGTGGGACGTTGTTACTCGCGACTATAGTTGCTTAATGACCGAAGAACAAGTCTTAGACAACGTAAAAAAATACACCCGTAACGGTTCTATAATTGTATTTCACGACTCGCTAAAAGCAGAAAGCAAAATGAAGTATGCCTTACCCAAAGCAATAGAATGGCTTATTAGCGAGGGATATTCTTTTGAGCTTATAGAAAACTAGAGTTACAATTCCGACCTTAATTTATTATGCAACTACCAGGCTTAAAATTATATAGAAAACTTCGTTATAGAAAAGGCTTTGGAATACATTCGCCATTTGTTTATAATTTAGTAACTAAGGTTGTGGAAGAAAAATCGTTGTACTACGCTTTTGAAGAAATAGAAAAGTTTAGAGTTGATTTACTTTCACGAGAAGACTCATTATCTAAAACAACAAAAAAAGAATCCCAATCTCCCAACGTTGGTGCTTTTTTATTCCGAATAATGAACTTTTTTAAATGTCAGAACGTTGTTCAAGTTGGGTGCTCTACAGGAGTGATGAGTTTGTATTTAACGATGTATTCAGCGAAGAATAATACTTGTTACTTGTTAGAAGAGCGCGAAGGTTTATTACAGTCGTTAAAAGATTTTTCAAGACAGCATAATATGCCTAATGTTAATGTAATGGAAGGCAGTTACGAAAAGAGTATTAATAAACTTGAAGCATTAAAAAAAAATATAGATTTGATTTTTCTCAACTTTGTTTCTAAAGAAGATAAAGATCGCATAAATGAATTATTCTTGATGTGTGAGCCATTAATAAAAAGAACGAATATTCTTATTATTAATGACATTAAAAATAAAGAGATAAAAAAACAATGGAAGCTTATAAGGCAATCTCCCGAAGCAAAGGTTTGCTTAGATCTTTACTCCTTAGGAGTTGTGTTTTTCGATGATAAGCTGCCGAAGAAAAACTATAAAGTATATTTTGATTATGGCAAAAAGCAAAGTTTACACAAAAACAGGCGACGAAGGATACACTTCCTTAGTTGGAGGAAAAAGAGTTCCAAAAACAAACTCTCGCATTGAAGCTTACGGCACTGTCGATGAGCTAAATACTTTTATAGCTTCTTTATTAGACGAAGTTAATGACAAAGACGACCGAAACTTCTTACTTCTTATTCAAAATACATTATTTGTTGTTGGAGGGTATTTAGCAACGGAAGGAAACGAAAGCAAATGTGGAGTTTCTGAAACAGATATTGAAGCCTTAGAAGCAGAAATAGATGCAATAGACGAATTAATACCTCCATTAAAGGCATTTGTGCTTCCTGGAGGTTGCAAAGCAAACTCTTTCTCTCATATTTGTCGTGCGGTGTGTCGACGAGCAGAAAGAACCATATATAAACTTGCAGAAACAGAAAATATAGACTCCTTAGTACTTAAATATATTAATCGATTATCCGATTATTTTTTCCTTTTTGCACGAAAACAGAGTCTTATTCACAATGAAGAAGAAATAATATGGAATAATACTTGTAAATAGATTATATTTTTTTACTTTTGCGGAAAATTACGAAATTATGTACTGGACTTTAGAATTAGCATCAAAACTGGAAGACGCTCCTTGGCCTGCAACAAAAGATGAATTAATCGATTTTGCTATGCGCTCAGGTGCCCCACAAGAAGTGGTTGAAAACTTACAAGAAATGGAAGACGAAGGCGAAATATACGAATGTATAGAAGATATTTGGCCTGATTATCCGAGTAAAGAAGACTTTTTCTTTAACGAAGAAGAGTATTAAATAGTCTTTAAGGCCTCCTCAAAGGGAGATTGCATTTAACACGACAGCTCACTTTTTCAAGTGGGCTGTCGTGTTTTAATATTACCGAATAGTAATTTCTGAACTAAGAACTAAGAGTTATGTGCTTCGCTTTGCGCCAACTTTTAGTTTTTATCTTTTAGTTTTTAACTGTGAGCTTGCTTGCCTGTCGTTTCACCCGTATGAAACAGGTTGTTTTATTAGTATGAAACAAAGTGTTTCACCTATATGAAACAAGTGTTTTCAAACCATGAAACGAATTATATCAAACCGAGAAACGGATCGTTTCAAAGTATGAAATGGATTATGTCTATGTATGAAACAAAAAGGCTTTCAGCCTTTTTTGAACTAAGAACTAAGAGTGAATAACTAAGAGTTGGCGCGAAGCGGCAAGCGACTAGTCTTTGTTGCGTAAGCAACCCATAGTTGTTAGTAGAGACTATCCGCCCCACTATAATAACAACGGCAAGGGGTATCTAGCAATAAAAAAATAAGGGTATTCTCACGAACACCCTTATTTTGTATTTATAAACCTTAAATCTAATACTATTATGAAAAAACCACGATGCAAATATATTGCAAAAAATAGGTCAAAGCAAGTTTTTTATAAGTAATTAGTATTAAACTATCACAAATTATAATTATTTCAATAACCCTAAAGTGTCTAAAGCAATCATATACTCTTCGTCGGTAGGGATTACTACTACTTTTACTTTATTGTTTTTCTGACTAATAAGTATTTCTTCTCCTCTTGTTTTGTTAGCTTCTTTATCAATAGAAATACCTAAGAACTCTAAACCGTCACAAATTTTTTCTCGTGTACTTGCTTGGTTTTCTCCAACACCACCAGTAAATATTACTACGTCTACACCTCCAAGAGCAGCAGCATAAGAGCCTATGTATTTTTTAATTCTGTAAGAGTAAATATCTAAGGATAGGCTTGCTCTTTTGTTCCCGGCTTTGAATGCAGCTTCAACTTCTCTCATATCAGACGATACGCCAGACACTCCTAATACACCACTATGTTTGTTTATGATAGTATTAATTGCCTGAGCTCCTATGTTTTCTTTTTCCATAAGGTAAGTTAGAACGCCAGCGTCTATATCACCGCAACGAGTACCCATAAGTAATCCTTCAACAGGAGTCATTCCCATAGAAGTATCTACTGATATTCCATCTTTAATAGCTGCAATAGAAGCTCCGTTACCTATATGACAGCTTATTATCTTTTGGTCTTCATAAGGAATATTCAAAAATTCGCAAGCACGTTTAGATACATATCGGTGACTTGTGCCGTGAAATCCGTAGCGACGAATAGCGTATTTCTCATAAAGAGAGTAGGGTAGACCATACATATAAGCATAATCTGGCATAGTTTGGTGGAATGCAGTATCAAATACAGCTACTTGAGGTGTGCCTGGCATTAACTCTTGAATGGCGTAAATACCATTAAGGTTAGAAGGATTGTGTAAAGGAGCTAAATCGATACATTTTTTAATGTCTTCAATAACGCTATCATCAATAATTACACTGCTATTAAAGTTTTCTCCTCCGTGAGCAACACGATGTCCTACTGCATCTATTTCTTTAAGAGATTTGATACAGCCATATTTTTCACTTGTTATAAGTCCTAATATATATTCTATACCAGCTCTATGTTCTAATATTTCGCCCTCTAATATTACTTTCTCATCATTAGGTAAAGTAAATTTTAAGAAAGAACCTGTAAGTCCAATCTTTTCAATACCTCCTTGAGCCATTATTGTGTTGGCTCCCATATCTAATAATTTGTACTTGATAGACGAGCTACCACAGTTTAATACTAATATCTTCATTGTTACGAAATTTACTTGTTATTAAATATAGGGTTTGGTTCTTTTATTTTTCCGTTTTCGTAGATGTAAAAACCTTCGTTGTAGTGCATACCTAATTGTTTAGTACGATATAGTCTCCAAAGCAATGGAGAAGGTTTATATTTCTTGTCGCCATACTCGTTAAACATATCTTCCATTAGTTGTACAATCTTTTCTATACCAATTGTGTCTGCCATCTGAAAGATTCCTATTCTCATACCGTAAACAACTTCAGTAAGTCGGTCTATGCTTTGCATAGAAGAAACATTTTCTAAAACCATTTGGCAAGCTTCGTTAAGAACAGTTACCAAAAGTCTCATACTTACTAAACCATTACTTTCGTGTACTTCTATAGTTTCGTATTTGATCAGTTTAGCGAAAAGCAACACCTTGTTATATACATCTTCCGAAGTGTGTATGCTTTTTACTATTTCTAATATTTTAGCATCAGAGTGTGCTATTGGGAAGTGAATACTTACAGCTCTGTTTTTATGTTCAAGTTCTGAAGCTAATTCACTAATTATAACTGTTGTTGCATTAGTTGCAATAATAGCATCGGGAGCTACTACATTTTCGATTTTCTTAAATGCTTGTTTTCTTAAATCAATGTCGCGTTCTCCTGTTTCATTATCATAACGTATACACTCAATAACAAAATCACAATTTTTTAGAGCATCGTAACTTGTTGAGCCATTAATACGTCCAAGTATTGCTTTCTTTTCACCCGAGGTTAGTCCCCAGTTTTCTATTCTATGGTCTAAACCATCACTTATTCGTTCGAATACAAAATCGATTCTCTTTTGATCGTCTTCTATAAACACAACTTCAAGTCCGGCAGTAGCCGTTAAACGGATAATATTTCTTCCGTCTCTACCAGCACCTACTACTCCTATTTTAGAGAACAAAGACTTCTTTTTATTTTTAGAGAAAAGACCATACGGTTCAATTGGTTCAATAATTGTTTCTGCCATTACTATTTAGATATAATATATTATTTTTTAAGTCCTATTGCCTGATTGGCAGTTATTGCTACCATCTTGTAAATATCATCAACAGAGCAACCTCTTGATAAGTCGTTTACAGGAGCTGCCATACCCTGAAGTATTGGACCTACAGCTTCTGCATTACCTAAGCGTTGAACCAATTTATAAGAAATATTTCCACATTCAAGATTTGGGAACACTAAAACGTTTGCATTACCAGCAACCTTGCTACCTGGAGCTTTAGAATTTCCTATAGCAGCAACAAGAGCTGCGTCGGCTTGCATTTCGCCATCAATTAAAATATCTGGCGCCATATCTTTTGCTAATTTTGTAGCTTCTATAACTTTATCAACTAATGGATCTTTCGCACTACCTTTAGTAGAAAAGCTAAGCATAGCAACTTTGGGTTCAATTCCTACAATAGCTTTAGTAGTGCGTGCTGTAGCAACTGCAATTTCTGCAAGTTGAGCAGCGTCAGGATTTGGCATCACAGCACAATCGGCAAAAACAAGGAGTCCGTCTTTACCATATGTTTTCTCATTTGTAAACATAAGAAAGGCTCCAGAAACGACATTCATTCCTTTCGCTGTTTTTATAATTTGAAAAGCAGGACGTAATACATCTCCTGTTGTATTAAGAGCACCTGCAATCTCGCCATCAGCGTCTCCATTCTTAATCATTAAACAAGCAAGGTAAAGAGGATCTTCAGCAAGTTTTTCAGCTTGTTCTAAGGTTAAGCCTTTGCTTTTTCTTAATTCAAACAATAAGTTTGCATACACGTTTTTCTTTTCATTATTGATAGGATCAACAATGGTAGCTTTTTCTGTACTGTTTAGTCCATACTTAAGAGAAAGACTTTTAATTTCGCTTGGGTTACCAATTAAAACAATGTCGGCAATTCCATCTTCAAGCAATCTGTTTGCTGCACGTAGAGTTCTTTCTTCAGTACCTTCGGGAAGCACTATTCGCTGTTTGTCAGCTTTAGCTCTTTCGATTATGTCTTGTATTAAATCCATAAAATTTAGTTGATTTGTTATTATGGCACAAAATTAGTAATTTTTGCAATATTCAGTTTGCAAAAACAAATAATTTTTACAAGTTGAGTTGACATTTTCAACTTGTAATACAATCTAATGTATCGAAGAGATGTATTTTTTACTTGATATTCTTAAGATTATGCCCCATTCTTTCTTTTTTAGTTCGCATATAAGCTTCGTTGTAAGGATTTACCTCTATTTCAATGGGTATGTTTTCAACGATTTCTAAACCGTAGCCTTCTAATGCTGCACGTTTTACGGGGTTGTTAGTTATAAGACGTATTTTTGAAATGTTTATATCGCGAAGTATTTGCGCTCCTACGCCATATTCTCTTTCATCAGAATCGTGTCCGAGATGAAGGTTTGCATCAACTGTGTCTAAGCCTTCCTCTTGAAGTTTATAAGCTTTCATCTTATCCATAAGACCTATCCCTCTTCCTTCTTGACTTAGATAAACAACAGCACCTTTGCCCTCTTTCTCTATCATTCCCATTGCTTTATGAAGTTGATCTCCACATTCGCAACGCATAGAAGCGAATATATCTCCAGTGGCACACGAAGAATGCATTCTTACCATTACAGGTTCGTCTTTTTCCCATTCACCTTTTATAAGAGCAATATGTTCTAATCCGTTTGATTTCTGACGGAAAGGGATTAAGCTAAAGTGTCCATACTTTGTAGGCATATTAACCATTACTCCTTTTTCAAGAAGGTTTTCACATTGTAAGCGATAAGCTATCAAGTCTCTTATGCTTATAATTTTTATATCGAATTGTTTAGAAACTTCCATTAATTGCGGAAGTCGAGCCATAGTTCCGTCTTCGTTTATAATTTCGATTAAAGCTCCTGCTGGATATAATCCTGCTAAACGAGCCAAATCGACAGCTGCTTCGGTATGTCCAGCTCTTTTAAGAACTCCTCTATTGCGAGCTCTAAGAGGGTTGATATGTCCAGGGCGAGCTAATTCTTCTGGCTTTGTGTCAGGATTAGCTAATGCTTTTATTGTTTCAGCTCTGTCGAACATAGAAACTCCGGTAGAACAACCTCCGCCTATTTTGTCTACAGTTATAGTAAAAGGAGTATCATAAATAGATGTGTTTTTTGATGTTTGCATTTCTAACTCTAACTCTTCGCAACGATCTTCTGATATAGGAGCACATAATACGCCTCTACCATATCTCATCATAAAGTTTACTTTCTCGGGAGTTATCTTTTCAGCGGCTATAATAAAATCTCCTTCATTTTCTCTATCTTCATCATCTACTACAATAAGAAATTTACCTTCACGAAAGTCTTCTATTGCCTCTTCTATTGTGTTTAATTTATATTCCATAACTGTTTAATTTTAATTTTATGAGTTCTGCTTTTAAGCTGTCGTTAATTTTTTGAGATGTTTTTATATCTTGAATTATTTGTCGCTGTTTGAAGAACGACCAAATGTATACTATTAATCCTATAGGGAAAATTATACCGCAGGCATATCGAAGTGCTTTGTTGTTGAATATATTCATACTTGGAATATCAATGACAGGATAATCCATTATTTTGCCAATAATAAGAGTTTCGTCTGAGTTTCTTAAATCTTCAATCCAAGCCTCCATAGTTTCTACTAAGCTTGTTAGTTCGACGTCATTAAAGTTTTTACTCCAGAAAGAAAAATAAGAATTAAATCTTTTATGCTTCTTTATGTAAGAATTACTGTTTGTTTGCCACTTATCTATACTTTCTATATCGTCAATGTAGTTTGGATTTTCAATAATAACTTCCTTTTTATCATAATTACGAGACTCTCGTTTTCCCATAATTTTTTGGAGAATATTTTTCCAAGCATCAGGATTTAACATTGTTGAGTCGTTAACTGCTTTGTAAGTAAAGAAACCTCCCAATGCGGCTAACACAAAAGAACTAAACCAAACTCCCGCCCAGATAGTCCACACTCCTTCGCGAGCCATTTTAACTCCAAAAGTATCTATAATATAATATAGAATAAATAACAAAACAGAAATAACCGCAGGTAACCCCAGCCCCCCCTTTCTTATTATAGTACCCAATGGAGCTCCAATAAAGAAGAATAATAAACAGGAGATAGCCATAGAGAACTTTGTCATTAGTTGTATTTTGTGCGATCTAATATTGTTTCGCATTTCGTTTTGTCTAAACAGTTCTATATTGTTGTCTCTTTTTATATCTTCGGTTTTAGATTTGCTGAGATGAAGAAGATTTAGTTTGTACTCCAGTTCTAAATTTTTATAATAGTGTTGAAACCCTTGTCTGAAAATAGTATCTCGTTCGTCTATGTTGGGACTATTAGAGTAAGTTCTGTTTTCAACAAAAAGACTCTTATATGATTTAGTGATAAAATTAGGAGCATTTACAGAGTTTATACTATCTTGTTTATACTGCATAGAGTCGACATAATGCGATAAAGCTTTTACGTTTTTGCCTAAGTCGCGGCTACCCATTATAGACTCGTCTGCTAAATTAAAATTAGTATCATATTCAATAAGAAGCTCTCTTAAACTAAAAGTCTCTCGTCTGTTACTTACCTTATCGTTGTAGTTTCTAATTCTTTTTCTTTCAAAATTATTTTCAAACGATTCGCCGTCATACAATGTTAATACCAGATACTTTTTATTCTCCGAAATCTTTAGTCTTCCCGAGTCAGCAACTGTTACCATTACATTGTCGATGCCATTAGAATAGTCGTATATCATAATGTTGCGGAGCATTCCCGTTTCTTTATCTTTGTTTCTAACATAAATGTTGTATCCGGATATAGCTTTATAAAAAACTCCTTCGGGAATATCTAATTCTGGCGACTTCTGTTTGAGCGACAGAAGAATTGTAGTCATCTTTGTTTTTGCCTGAGGCAATACATTATTCTGAAACACGAAAGAAATACCCACTAAAAATATTGCGAATATTATAAGAGGTTTCATTATGCGAATAAGAGAAATGCCCGAAGCTTTCATTGCTAACAGTTCCATATGTTCGCCTAAATTACCAAAAGATATAAGAGAGGCTAATAAAACCGATAGAGGCAAGGCCATAGGTATGAATGTTAGAGCCGCATAAAAAAACAACTGCCCCAACACTATTAGGTCAACACCTTTACCAACCATATCGTTGATGTATCGCCATAAAAACTGCATCAGTATTATAAATAGGCAGACACTAAACGTAGCCAACAATACGGGAAGAAAAGTTCCTAATATAAATGTATATAATCTTTTTATTTTAAGCATATAGTTTTTGACGAACAGGCTACAAAGGTAATAAATTAAAAGATACGAAAAAGGTTGATAACCTGAAAAAGAAATGTACTTTTGTATAAGTATTATGATTACTCCAGACGAAAATAACGATATTTTTAGGCTCGCAACAGATTTTATTAATCAAACATCAGAGCATCTTTTCCTAACAGGCAAGGCGGGAACAGGTAAAACAACATTCTTAAAACATATAAGAGAGAATACTCATAAAAATACAGTTGTTGCTGCTCCGACTGGTGTTGCAGCTATTAATGCAGGAGGGGTTACTCTTCATTCTTTGTTTCAATTGCCTTTCGAACCGTACATACCAGGCTCTTCAAAGTTGCAATCGAAAGCTCATTTGTATAAGTTTTCAAGACAAAAATTAGATTTGCTAAGGCACTTAGAGCTTCTAATTATCGACGAAGTAAGTATGCTGAGGGCCGACACTTTAGATGCTATAGATATAACGCTAAGGAGTGCGCGACGGAATTATAAACCCTTTGGAGGAGTGCAAGTTTTGTATATAGGAGATGTTTTTCAGCTTCCTCCCGTAGCTAAAGAAGATGAATGGAAGCTATTACAAGAGTATTATGCTGGAACATTCTTCTTTCACTCTCAGGTTGTACAGCAAACCAACCCCATATACTTAGAACTTAAAAAAGTTTATAGACAAGGCGATCAAGTATTTGTTGATTTGCTTAATCGTGTTCGTAATAATATTCTTACAGCTAACGACTTTCAAACTCTTAATGGGTTATACAATCCTAACTTTTCGCCCAATAAAGAAGATAATTACATAGTTCTTACTACTCATAATTACAAAGCAGACAACATAAATAATAGTGAACTTGATGAATTGCCGGGTAAAGAGCGTGTGTTTTTTGGAAATATAGAAGGAGATTTCCCCGACTATGCTCGCCCTACCGAATTGGAATTGCGATTGAAAGTTGGTGCGCAGGTAATGTTTATTAAAAACGACCCAGAAGGTAAATACTATAATGGCAAGATAGGGATAGTAACTGATATAGTATCCGATATGGTTCACGTTTCTATGAAAGACGAAAGCGAGTCGGTAATACTAAAAAAGGAAATTTGGGAAAATATACGTTACGAGCTTGATAAAGATTCGGGCGATATAAAAGAAGAACTATTAGGCTCTTTCTCTCAGTTGCCTATTAGATTGGCTTGGGCAATAACAATACATAAAAGTCAGGGGCTTACCTTCGATAAAGCAATAATAGATATAGGAGCGTCGTTTGCTGCCGGACAAGCATACGTCGCTTTAAGTCGTTGCACCTCTTTAAACGGTATAATACTGTATTCGAAAATTTCATCTAAATGTATAATGACGGATAATACGGCAATTGAGTTTAGTAAGAAAGAAAAACCAGTAGAGGCATTAGCCGAGATATTTCATCTTGGCAAAAGAAGATTTTGGGGAGAACGATTATTGTTGTATTTCGATTGGCTGCCAATGTATGCTATCAACAAACAATTCGACAAAATACTTACCAATAAAGACGGCGAAGAGTACGAAAGAGCCAAAGTGTTACTTGTCGATTTCAAAAGAAAAGTGAGAGAGTTAGACGAGGTAACAACAAAGTTTCAGACTCAACTTAAAAAAATAATTGAAGAAAAGGACGATTGTGATGCAATCTTGCTATTGCAAGAGCGATGTTCTAAAGCCATTACATACTATTCACAGCAAGTTATAACAAACATATTAATACCATTGCAACATTATATAGTCGATTTTAAGTCGACTAAAAAGGCCAAAACGTTTCATAAAAACCTAATTCAAATAGAAGGCGATATAATTTTATTTCTTGAGAATATGAAAAAGGTAAGATACAACAATATTCCTCTGGTAGAAAATGTAGAAATTGATATTCCTAAACGACAAGAGCTATTCTAAACACTCAAACAACGATACACTACTACGTTTATTTGCTAACAACTTTAACTCTATTTTGCAACGTTTTACGTCAACTCTTAGTTCTTCATTCTATCTCCGTAGGCAACGCTTCGCTCGCCGTACGGCTATGGAATTTTTACCCTTTGGGTGACTTAACTTTTATCTTTTAGTTTTTAGTTTTTAACTGCGAGTTTGCTCGCTTGTCGCTTCGCGCCAGTTCTTAGTTCTTCACTCTATCTCCGTAGGCAACGCTTCGCTCGCCGTACGGCTATGGAAGTTTTACCCCTTTGGGTAACTTAACTTTTATCTTTTAGTTTTTAGTTTTTAACTTGTGAAACACAAAGCTTCACTTAGGGTCTTCTCTCTTAGTAGAGACCCCTCTTCTCTCTTAGTAGATAGGCGAGGTCTCTCTACTAAGAACGGCGGGGTGTCTTAAGTATAAAGACGAGACCGTTATACTAAGAGCGGTATCGGGTCTCTACTAAGAAGCAGCTCGCCTATCTACTAACAAAGGCGAGGGGTCTTTACTAAGAAGCAACCGCCCTTTCTACTAAGAGCAATAAGGGAGTTCTACTAAGAAGCGGAGAGAGTGCTCTATTAAGAGCAGCGAAGTGCTTCACAAGAGAGATAGAGCCGACCATTTGTCCAGACGCTAACTTTTACGTTCTTCTCCGAGAGTTAAGAGATTTCATATAGTTGCCGATTGAGGGTAGTTTGCTTACTCTCTTGTCTCCTTTCTTTAATTACACAAAGGGTCGATAATATCAAAATAATAGAAAAAATAGAAGTCTTGTAAAAATAAGTAAGTAGAAAAAATGTCGAGAATTTGGGTGAAATAGGAAAAAAAGAAAAAGTTTTCGCTGAATAGTTACTATGCATAGCTTTGTGTAACGCATTTTAAAAACATAAATATTAATTACAACTTGCAATTAAAATAAAACTCTTAAAACAACGTTATTACCTTAGTAACAGACAGCTTGCTTGTAATGATGGCAAGATGTCGTAAAAAATATACAATGAAGAAAATATTTACTTTTGTGTTGCCACTTTTGGCAAGTATTCTTATTAGTGCGTGTTCAGAAAAAAGTGCAATCTCCACTATTGAAGGGACAATAAATAGAGGAGAGACTAACGATGTAGGGCTTTTTAAAGTTGAGAATGGACATTTAGTCCAGTTATCTTCTTATATCTTAGGAGATGACAACAAGTTCTATTTTGCATTCGCTCCCGAGTCGGAGGGATTTTATGTTATTGGGTCGGGTCTGGAAATACAGCAACAAAACAAATACACATTTTATTTCAAACCCGGAGATAAGCTTAATGTGGCAATAAACGACTCTACTTACACGCTTGTAGGCGATAATACTCCTGAAAATCAAGAGATGGAGAAGTGGCATAACTTTATGTACGAAGTAGAATTTAACTCTGTCTACTTCAATAAAACATTGAGCAATTATAAAGATTTCTTCCCTTTGATAGAGTCTAAGAAAGCAGAAATGGAAACATATACTGTTGCTAATAAAGGAAACAAAATCTTTAATAAAAAATTTGAGGAGTATAGAAAATTAGACTTCTTGAATTTAGCTTTCGGATTTCATCTTAAACCGAGAACAGAACACCCAGATACAAAAGACTTCCCAGAGTTTTACAGAACAACTGATTTGGCAGACGTAACAAGCTCTGACGAAATAGTTAATTATCCTTATTTTGATAGTTTTATTAAGTCGTATACCCTAATTTATCCGTCAATCAATCGCGAACAATTTACAGATGCAGACTTAAGAAACTACGGAATGCTTTTCGTAATTCTTGATCGTTTCCTTCCCGAAATTAAGAATGAGGTAATGCAGGGTGAGTTTGTGCTTTCGTGGGCAAACCGTATAGAAACTTATGAAGGCTTTGTTGACTTTCAGAGTAAGTATGGAAAATATCTTGTTACAGAGAAGCAGCAAAAACTATTCTCTTCATATATTAAAAAAGTTGCAGACAATGTAGTCGACAAAGTTGCTTCTGACTTTACTTTCAAAGATATAAAAGGGAAGAAAGTATCTCTTTCTGATTTTAAGGGCAAATTAGTTTATATTGATGTGTGGGCAACTTGGTGTGGTCCTTGCGTAAGAGAAATTCCAGCACTTAAGAAACTTGAAGAAGAGTATCACTCTAAAAACATTGTATTTATGAGTATCTCTATCGATAGAGATAAAGACAAACAGAAGTGGGAAGATTTTGTTAAGAAAGAAAACTTGACAGGCGTACAACTTTTCGGAGGCGATGCATCAGACGATTTGTTATCATCTCCTTATAAGGTAAATGCTATTCCTCATTTCATTTTAATAGGGAAAGATGGAAAGATTATCTCAGAAAAAGCTCCCAGACCATCATCTTCAGAGATAAAAGGATTGTTAGATAAGAATCTGTAAAGCCTCTGGTATAGAAAAACAAAAAGGTCTTTCAAGTTAAACTTGAAAGACCTTTTTGTTTTTGTTGTCCCACCAGGACTCGAACCTAGGCTAGCTGAACCAAAACCAGATGTGCTACCACTACACCATGGGACAATCCTATGCTTTATAAAAGCGATGCAAAGGTAATTCTTTTCTGTGAATAATCAAATAAAAACAGAAGAAAATTACTTTGCTATAATCAAAAAGTAATTTTTCTTACCTTTTTGCACTAAAAGATACTTTCCACCGAGCAGATAAGAAGAGTCTATTGTTGCATCGAATTCAGTTAGTTTTTCTTTATTAATGCTTACTCCTCCACTCTGAACTAATTTGCGAACTTCTCCTTTAGAAGGGAATACAGCGGCAGCTTCTGTTAGTAAATCTACTGCTTTTATTCCTTTAGTCAATTCATCTTTAGAGATTTCGAATTGAGGTACACCAGCGAAAACATCTAATAGGGTTTCTTCGTCAAGTTTCTTTAGAGAGTCAGATGTAGAGTTTCCAAATAATATGTTTGAAGCTTCTACGGCTGCATCGTAATCTTCTTGAGAGTGAACCATTATAGTTACTTCTTTAGCTAAGCGTTTTTGTAACGGACGAAGATGTGCAGCTTCTTTTTGCTCTGCAACTAATGCTTCAATCTCTTCTTTGCTTAAAGCTGTGAATATTTTGATGTATTTTTCTGCGTCATCATCTCCTACATTTAACCAAAATTGATAGAACTTATAAGGAGAAGTGTAACGTTTGTCTAACCAGATGTTTCCAGACTCCGTTTTGCCGAACTTACCGCCGTCGGCTTTCTTTATTAAAGGACAGGTTAAAGCAAATGCCTTACCGCTTATCTTTTTATGAATTAAATCGGTTCCTGTGGTTATATTTCCCCATTGGTCAGATCCCCCCATTTGTAAGCGGCAGCCAAAGTTTTCGTATAAATGCAAGAAGTCGTATGCTTGAAGTAATTGATAAGAAAACTCAGTAAAAGACATTCCCACTGAAGATTCTGAGTTAAGGCGTTTCTTAACAGAATCTTTAGACATCATATAGTTAACGGTAATGTATTTGCCAATGTCACGAATGAAGCCTAAGAAAGAATAATCTTTCATCCAGTCGTAGTTGTTTACAAGAACGGCAGCGTTTTTGCTATCCGAATCAAAGTCCAAAAACTTAGATAGTTGGGCTTTTATGCCCGCTTGGTTTCTTCTTAAAGTTTCTTCATCAAGAAGATTGCGTTCTTGTGATTTCATAGATGGGTCTCCAATCATACCGGTAGCTCCACCTACTAAAGCTATCGGACGGTGGCCTGCGCGTTGAAAATGTTTAAGCATCATAACGCTTACCAAGTGTCCGATGTGTAACGAGTCGGCAGTAGGGTCGATTCCGACATAAGCCGAAGTCATTTCTTTTTGAAGTTGTTCTTCTGTTCCGGGCATAATGTCGTGAATCATGCCTCTCCATTTCAATTCTTCTACAAAATTCATCGAATTAATTATTACAATTTATTAAAACGACAAAGGTACGACTAATTAAAACGTTGTGCAAAGTTTTTTTCTAACTGAATGATTAGTTCTTCTTCTGAAATATTGATAAGTGCGGTTATATCTCTATATATTTGACAAATAGAAGAGTTGTTGTTGTCTGTTTCTAAAAACAGTCTATCTAAAGGAATGGTTTTTATAGTGTCTTCGTTGAAGTGTTTTCCGAACGATAGGCAAAAATTTAGGTTTATTAGTTGGTGCATTTGCTCGGGTTTGCCTCTAAAGCCGTGAATAATCCAAGTTTGTTTTGGTTTTAATTCTTTTTTGAGAGTTATTAGTTCGTCGAAAGCTTTAACGCAATGAATGATAAGCGGTTTATTAACCTTTTCGCTTATTATGATTTGAGCTTGCAAGGCTTTGACTTGTAAATCCCAGTCGGTTTTAGTTAGTTTATCTAAGCCGCATTCTCCGATTGCTTTAACGCAATCAAATGTCGCATTATCTTCTATGTATCTTAAATGCTCAGAGAGCAACTGTTCTTTAATGTTCCAAGGGTGTATTCCTAAAGAATAATTGGTGTTTTGTAAATCCAATCCGCATCTACAGTGGTAGTCAGGCACATTAAGGTTGTAGACCGACAAGGTATTGCTTGTATTAATACTTTTGTTGTGAGTATGAATATCTATATACATAAGCAAGTTAATTAAGGAACGGGGTCGTATCCGTGTCCACCCCAAGGATGGCATTTGCATATCCTTTTTGTTGCTAACCAAGTACCCTTTAATGGTCCGTGTTTTTTTATGGCTTCTAATGCGTACGCCGAACAAGAGGGAGTGAAACGACAAGAGGCTGGAGTTAAAGGAGATATGCAAGCTCTGTAAAACCAGATTGGAGTTGACAGAATAAAGATAAAGACATTTCTAATATACTTTTTCACGATAGTTTATCTTGAAGCAGTTTCAATGCTTTAATCATTGCAGGCTCTATGTCGGAATGAGAAGGAAGGTTGTTGCCTATAAATATAAAAGCAATCATTACTCCTTTGTTGTTTGTGTTGAGAAACTGTACTAAATCGGCTTTGTTTAGTCTGTAACTTTCTCTTATTAATCGTTTAATTCTATTCCTATTGACTGCAAGTTTGGTTCGTTTCTTCGGAACGCTTATTAAGATAGAGGAAGGGGTTTCTGAGAAATCTTTCTCGGTGTATATAATCCTAAGAGGGTATGCCGAAAAAGATAGACCTTTGTCGAACAAGAGGTCTATCTCTTTTTTAGCAGATATACGTTCTTCTTTCTTAAAAGTTTGTCGTTGACTAAGCAATACTAATGTTGTTATTTATTTCTTACCTTTTTGTGCAGCTTTAAGATAGTTGTCTAAGGCGGTAGTCATAGATGGAGCCTCAGGGCTGGGGGCTTCTATGTCTAATGTTAAGCCAGCGTCTTTAGCAGCTTTAGCTGTAGTAGGACCAAAAGTACCTATAGCGATTTTCTTTTGGTCAAAGTCAGGGAAGTTTTTAATTAAAGAAGAAATCCCTGAAGGAGAAAAGAATAATAAAACATCATAATCGAATGTTTCGTCTGGAGTAAAGTCATTACTCACAGTTCTGTACATCACAGCTTTTGTGTAGTTTATTCCTTTTGCTTCTAACAGACGAGCCATATCTTCTTTATGTACGTCAGACACAGGCATTAAAAATGTTTCTTTAGAATGCTTATTAATAGGAGTCATTAAGTCTTCCATTTTGCCAGAAGCAGGGAAGAATATTTTACGTTTACGATAAACAATATATTTTTGAAGATACACTGCTATTGCTTCTGTTACACAAAAATATTTTAATGTTTCAGGAATGGGTACTCTAAATTCTTCTGCTAAACGAAAGAAGTGGTCGATAGCAGTTTTCGCGGTAAAAATTATAGCAGAATATTCAGCTATATTTATTCTTTGTTGTCTGAAATCTTTAGCATCTACAGGTTCAACCTTGATGAAGGGTCTGAAGATAATTTCCACACCGTATTTTTGAGCTATATCATAATACGGCGACTTTCCCGTAGCCGGTTGAGGCTGAGAAACTAAAATTTTTTTTACATTTGAAGCCATAAAGTACTTTTTACATGGAAATAAATAAAAAGCTAAACGCTTTGTATGCCCAATAAAGGGGCATTATTTCGAGGGTGCAAAGGTACAAAATAAAATAAAGCAAAAGACCTTTGCGATAAAAAAAAGTACTGTAAATCTTGTAAAATGTTAAAAGAATAGAGCCTATTAGGTAAGTTACAATAAAGATTAAGCAATAAATGTATGCTTTTTCTTCGAAGAACATTATTAAAGTTGGTATAAATAAGATTAATCCGCTTAGAGATAAAATAGATGAAAAAGTTTCATTCCATATCGCAACATCTTCTTTTCGGAAGAAAATATTGTTGAAAATATTATATAGTATAAGTTTTGTCATTATGAATGAAAGACCGAACAAACCTAGCCAAAGTATTATGGAGTGGAGTTTGTTTACTTCGTTTATTTCTATATATGTATGGGTTTTTATTACTGAATAAGCAATTATAGAGAATAGTATAATGCTTTGTAAGATTAAAAGTATTTTGGAAACAAGTTCGTTTTTTGCCGATTCTAAGAAGAGGCTGTCTTTAGTGTCGTTCTTGAATAAGCTTTGAAACATTGAAGATATTGTACGCCCTCCTTTGCTTAGCGCAGGCAAAGACAAAAATAGACAAAATAAGAAAGCTACAAATATCCAATTTTGTACTATAGGTATTTCCGACAATAATTCTTCTCTTAAGCTGTCCATTATAAAGCGGCTATTGATAGAGGGTTGTTTTCCCAAGTGGAATTTTCTAATACTATTTCTAAAGCTTGGTCTGGAGTATTTGCCAGCGACCATATAGATGTATGTCTTAGATGCATAAACTTTTCTTCAGCAGCTCTGTTGAGCATATTAAGTAAATCGTTGTAATATCCATTAATGTTGAGTATAACTATAGGATTATTATACAAACCTAATTGTTTCCATGTAATTATTTCCAACAGTTCTTCTAACGTTCCAATGCCTCCGGGTAGAGCAATGCAAGCATCAGACATTGATGCCATAAGTTCTTTCCTTTTATGTATGTCGGTTGTAACAATGCATTCCGATAATTCGGTATGACACCAGCCTTCATCAACCATAAACTTTGGAATAATGCCTGTTACACTCCCTCCGTTCTCTAAGGCAGCATCAGTTACGGCTCCCATTAATCCTTTACTGCCAGCTCCGTTTATGCAGTTTATATTGTTTTTGGCAAATAGAGCGCCAAGTTTCTTTGCTGCTTCGAAGTAACTAACGTCTATTTGAGAACTTGAAGATGCGTAAACGGTAACTGATTTTATATCTTTACTCATATTTTTAGCTTGATATGCAAAAGTAGTAATAATTAACAAAAAAGGACTAACTTTGCGTATTAATACGAATATAAAATCTTTCAAATGATTATGTCAGAAAACTTATCTTATAAGGTAGCCGATATGTCTTTAGCAGACTTCGGTAGAAAAGAAATAGAGATTGCTCAACACGAAATGCCGGGATTAATGGCTTTACGTGCTAAATATGGTAAAGAAAAACCTTTAAAGGGAGCAAGAGTAATGGGTTCGTTACACATGACTATTCAGACGGCGGTGTTGATTGAAACCTTAGTCGAACTGGGTGCTGATGTTCGTTGGGCGAGCTGTAATATATTTTCTACTCAAGACCACGCAGCGGCAGCTATTGCGGCGGCAGGTGTTCCTGTCTTTGCTTGGAAAGGAGAAACTCTCGAAGAGTATTGGTGGTGTACTGATATGGCTTTGAAATTCCCTAATGGTAAAGGTCCTAATCTTATTGTTGACGATGGTGGTGATGCAACACTACTTATGCACTTAGGATATAGAGCCGAAAACGATGCTTCTGTTTTAGACAAAGTAGCAAGTAGCCACGAAGAACAAGTTATCTTAAATACATTAAAGGGGATATTAAAAGAGGATAATACTCGTTGGCATCGTGCTATTGAAGATTTGAAAGGAGTTTCGGAAGAAACAACAACAGGTGTTCATCGTTTGTATCAGATGATGGAGAGAGGTGAGTTGCTTATCCCAGCTATAAATGTTAATGACTCGGTAACTAAATCGAAGTTCGACAATCTTTATGGTTGTAGAGAATCTTTAGCCGACGGAATAAAAAGAGCAACCGATGTAATGATTGCGGGTAAAGTAGTTGTAGTACTTGGATATGGAGATGTAGGTAAAGGTTGTGCACGCTCTATGCGTTCTTACGGAGCAAGAGTTATTGTTACAGAGATTGATCCTATTTGTGCTTTGCAAGCAGCAATGGAAGGTTTTGAAGTGTCGACTATTGAAAAAGCTTTAGCAGAAGGCAATATATATGTAACTACTACCGGAAATAAAGATGTGATAAAAATAGAACATCTTAAAGAAATGAAAGATCAATCAATAGTGTGTAACATAGGGCACTTCGACAATGAGATACAAGTTGATAAGCTTGTTAATTATCCTGGAGTAAAGCATCTTAACATAAAGCCTCAGGTTGATAAATATACATTCCCTACAGGTAATTCTATCTTTTTACTTGCCGAAGGCAGGTTGGTAAACTTAGGTTGCGCTACCGGACACCCTTCTTTTGTTATGAGTAATTCGTTTACAAATCAAGTATTGGCTCAAATAGATTTATGGAAGAATAACTACGAAGTTGGAGTTTATCGTTTGCCTAAATACTTAGACGAAGAGGTTGCTCGTTTGCATCTTGCTCAAATAGGAGTGGAGTTAACGCAATTGTCTCAAGAGCAAGCAGACTATATAGGAGTAAATGTAGACGGTCCATACAAGCCCGAACACTACAGATACTAACGATTAGCTAATTTTCATTATATGAGAATTTCTTTTCTTTCAAGTTTTTATCCATTCAGAGGAGGGATAGCTCAGTTTAATGCTCTTTTATATAAAGCATTGGAGGAGCAAGGGCATACGCTCAAGGCATTTAATTTTACTTGTCAGTATCCGTCGTTGCTATTTCCAGGCAAAACTCAGTATGTAACCGAGAATGATAATGCTATTCATATTGACAGTGAAGCCGTGCTTAGTAGCGTAAATCCTATTTCGTACGAAACATCGGTAAAGAAAATACTTGCATGGAAACCAGATGTAGTTATATTCAGATATTGGATGAGCTTTTTTGCTCCCGCATTTGGTCACGTTGCTAACCGACTTAGAAAGAAAGGAGTGAAAGTTGTGGCTATTGTAGATAATGCACTTCCTCACGAGCCTCGTTTCTTCGACAAACCGTTTGCAAAGTTATTTTTCAGTCAGGTTGATGGCTTTGTTGTGATGAGCGATATAGTGGAAAGAGACTTAATCTCAATAAAACCCGATGCTAAATACATTTTCAAACAACACCCTTTGTACAATCATTTTGGTAATAAGTTAGAAAAAGATGAAGCAAAGGATAGGCTATTCTTAGATAAAGATAAGAGAACCTTACTGTTTTTCGGACTTATTCGCGATTATAAGGGTCTGGATATTTTACTCGATGCAATGAATATTTTAGATGATTCTTACCAGCTTGTAATAGCAGGAGAGCCTTACGGATCGTTCGAGAAGTATCAAATCCAAATAAACAATTCGTCAGCCAAAGATAGAATTAAGTTAATTTGTAAATATATCAGCGACGATGAGGTTCCTGCTTTGTTTTCGGCAGCCGACTTGTTGGTGCTTCCTTATAAATCGGCAACACAAAGTGGCGTAATCCCAGTGGCATATCACTTCGAAGTGCCTACAGTTGCAACAGATGTGGGCGGATTAAAGATGACTTTAGAGGTTCCGCAAACTGGTGTTGTTAAGCAACCCGATGCTAAAGACATAGCTTTGGGGATAGAAGAGGTGTTTACTAAGGGATTAGATTATTATGTTTCTAATATAAAAAAAGAGAAGCAGTTGCTATCGTGGAGTGTCTTTGCTGATACGCTAACCGAGTTTATTAAATAATATTGCTGTCCGGTAAAACTTTAACCTCATAACAACATTAGCGAAACAGCCTACTTCAAGCCGTTTCGCTTTTTGTTTCATACATAGACATAATACATTTCATACTTTGAAACGATCCGTTTCATGGTTTGATATAATTCGTTTCTCGGTTTGAAACTACTTGTTTCATATAGGTGAAACACTTTGTTTCATACTAACAAAACAACCTGTTTCATTAGTATGAAACGACAGACAAGCAAGAAAAAAGTTAAAAGTTAAAAGATAAAAACTAAAAGTTGGCGCAAAGCGAAGCACATAACTCTTAGTTCTTCACTCTTAGCTCTTAGTTCTAAAAAGGCTGAAAGCCTTAACTGTAAACGCAAACTATAAGAGGGTGTGTCATTGCTTTTGACACACCCTCTTATTTCTTTAATATATGCGAATGGTGACTTAGAAAAATATTACTCTTTGTAATATGTAGATAGCGCAACCGGCTAAGTATCCGATTAAAGCTAACCAAGATATTCTTTTAAGATACCAAATGAAATCTATTTTCTCCATACCCATTACGGCAACACCAGCGGCAGAGCCTATAATAAGAATACTACCTCCTGTTCCGGCAGCATAAGCAAGAAATTCCCAGAAGTAGTGATCCATTTCGAAGTTATACATACCCATTGCTCCAGCAACCAAAGGCACGTTGTCGACTATGGCAGATAGAGCTCCGATTACAACAGTTATGAAATAGTATTTATTGGGTTCTTCCATCGGTATAGTGTCTAAAGAAGAAGATAGCATACCTAATTGTCCGCCTGTTTGCAAAGCGGCAACAGCCATCAAAATACCTAAGAAGAATAAAATACTTGGAGTATCGATACGAGTTAGTATGTTTGTGATAGATAATCTTTCTATTCTACATTTTGGATCTCTTTTATGCATAATTTCTGTTACCATCCAAAGAAGTCCTAAGCCACCTAACATTCCTAAATAGGGAGGTAAGTGTGTAATTGTTTTGAATACAGGAACAAATAATAAAGCTCCTACACCCATACAGAATACTAAACTTTTTTGTCTTGTTGATAGGTTAGAATAACAACTGTCGTTACTAACGTTTTCGGGGCGGTTTACATTTCCTTTCATTGTGAAAGACAATATACATAAAGGAACTATCATAGAGACTAAACTTGGTAAGAAAGTAGTTTTAATAATATTTAAAGCACTTACTTTTCCTGCTACCCAAAGCATAATGGTTGTAACGTCTCCGATAGGCGACCAAGCACCTCCTGCATTTGCAGCTAAGATAACCATACCGGCATAAAACCAACGGTCGTTTTTGTCAGCGATAAGTTTTCTTAAAAGAGCAATCATTACAATAGATGTAGTAAGATTGTCTAATACAGCCGACATAAAGAATGTAAGGACACTAATTATCCATAATAGAGAAGATTTCTTACGAGTATTAATTCTGTCGGTAATCATTGAAAAACCTCCGTGAGTATCAATGATTTCAACGATAGTCATCGCTCCAAGTAAGAAGAAAAGGATTTCAGCAGTTTCGCCTAAATGCTCGATAAGATGATGATCGATGTGAGAAACCGCAGGTTCCATATAAGTGAGAAACACCCACATAAGAGAACCTAATAACAATGCCGTTGCAGTCTTGTTTATGCCCAACGGATGTTCTAAAGCAATGCAAGCGTAGCCTATAGCAAAGACTACAATCATAATTGTGAACATGGTAAGTTAGTTTTAATAAATTTTAAATTGCGCGCAAAGGTATAATCATTTATTTAGATAAAAAAATTATCTTTGTTGATTAATTCATTCGCACACTAAAGTTATGGCAAAAAATATAGCAGAAACACCATTGATGAAACAATATTTCGAGATCAAGTCGAAGCACCCTGATGCAATTCTCTTGTTTAGGGTTGGAGACTTCTATGAAACTTTTTCAGACGATGCTGTTTGTGCTTCAGAAATTTTAGGACTTACATTAACTAAAAGAGCTAATGGTCCGTCGCAACACGTAGAGTTGGCGGGATTTCCTCACCACGCTTTAGATACTTATCTCCCCAAATTAGTAAGAGCAGGTAAGCGAGTAGCTATATGCGATCAGTTGGAAGACCCTAAACTTACTAAGGGAATCGTAAAAAGAGGGATTACCGAATTGGTTACGCCAGGAGTTTCGATTAACGATAATGTTCTGAATCATAAAGAAAATAATTTCTTGGCTGCCATTCACTTCAATAAACATATCTGTGGAATTGCTTTCTTAGACATCTCAACGGGAGAGTTTCTTACTGCCGAGGGAGAAATTAATTATATAGATAAACTCTTAAACAACTTCTCTCCTAAAGAGATTTTAATAGACCGAAGTAAGCGAAATGTCTTTTTAGAAGCTTTCGGCTCTAAATGGTTGACTTTTGAAATGGAAGATTGGGTCTTTACAGAAGATTCGGGAAAGGATAGACTCATTAAGCAATTTGAGACAAAGAACTTAAAAGGATTTGGAGTTCAGCATCTTACTAATGGTATAATTTCGGCAGGTGCTATCTTACATTATCTTGATCTTACTCATCATACACAAACCGCACATATAACAGCTTTGTCGAGAATAGAAGAAGACAGATATGTTCGTCTCGATAGGTTTACAGTCAGAAGTTTAGAACTTCTAAATACTATGAATGAAGGAGGTCGGGCTCTTATACATATCTTAGATAAAACAATCACTCCGATGGGAGCTCGTATGCTGAAACGTTGGGTGGTGTTTCCTCTTAAAGAAATAAAACTTATCGACGATCGCTTGGCTGTTGTAGAGTATCTATTTAAGAAGCCAGAAATAAAAGAAATGTTAGACCAGCAGCTTAATCTTATTGGCGATTTAGAGCGAATAATATCAAAAGTAGCAGTAGGTAGAGTAAGTCCGAGAGAAGTTGCTCAACTTAAAGTTGCATTAAATGCTATTATCCCAATAAAGGAAGCCTGCCTAAATGCCGAAGATGCAAGTTTAAGAAGGATAGGCGAACAGCTTAATCTTTGTTCTATTATAAAAGATAAAATACAACGAGAGATTGTTGCCGACCCTCCTGTTTTGCTTAACAAAGGGAATGTAATTGCAAAAGGAGTAAACCAAGAGTTAGACGAACTCAGGCAGATTGCTTACTCAGGCAAAGACTTCTTACTTCAAATACAACAAAGAGAAATAGAAGAGACTGGTATTCCTTCTCTAAAGATAAGCTACAACAATGTGTTTGGCTACTTTATAGAAGTGAGAAACACTCATAAAGATAAAGTTCCAGAAAACTGGATACGCAAACAAACCTTAGTTAATGCAGAGCGATACATTACCGAAGAACTTAAGGTTTACGAAGAAAAGATATTAGGGGCTGAAGATAAAATAAGTGCTTTAGAGTCTAAGTTGTTCAACGAACTTGTACTGGAGTTAATGGAATATATTTCTCCTATACAGACAAATGCAAATCTTATAGCTCAGATTGACTGCTTACTCTCTTTCGCAAAGATTGCAGAAAAGAACAAATATATACGACCAGAGATTAACGACAGTGCTGTTATAGATATAAAGAGTGGTCGCCACCCTGTTATAGAAACACTTCTGCCTCATGGCGAGAGTTATATCCCTAACGATGTTTACTTAGACGATAAGAAACAACAGGTAATAATGATTACTGGTCCGAATATGGCTGGTAAGTCGGCTCTTCTTAGGCAAACGGCTTTAATAACTCTTATGGCTCAGATAGGAAGCTTTGTCCCTGCCGAGTCTGCAAAGATTGGTTGGGTAGATAAAATATTTACAAGAGTAGGAGCAAGCGACAATATCTCTCTGGGAGAGTCTACCTTTATGGTAGAAATGAGCGAGGCTGCCGATATATTAAACAATATCTCGGAGCGTAGCTTAATATTGTTCGATGAGTTAGGAAGAGGAACTTCTACTTACGATGGTATTTCTATTGCTTGGGCTATTGTAGAATATATACACGAACACCCAAGGGGAAGAGCTAAAACTTTATTCGCAACTCACTATCACGAATTAAACGAAATGGAGAAGACATTTAAGAGAATTAAAAACTTCAATGTTTCGGTAAAGGAGGTTGACAATAAAATTATATTCTTAAGAAAACTACTAAGAGGAGGCAGTGAACACAGTTTTGGTATTCACGTTGCAAAACTTGCAGGTATGCCAGTTAGTATAGTTAAAAGAGGTAACGAAATATTGGCTCAATTAGAAACTGATAACAGGAAAGGTGATATATCGAAGAAACCTATGACTAAAATCTCTACCGAAAGGGAAGGTTATCAAATGAGCTTCTTCCAGTTAGACGACCCAGTGCTTTCGCAGATAAGAGATGAGATAAATAATTTAGATGTTAATAATCTAACTCCAATAGAAGCTCTAAATAAGTTGAACGATATAAAACGAATAGTTAGAGGTAAATAACTGTAATATGGGAATCGTAATCCGTCAAAGTATAAAAGGAAGTCTGGCTACTTATGTAGGAACAATAATAGGGATATTAACCACCTTATTTATTATACCTAAATACATAGGGGAAGAATTATTAGGGCTTACTCGTGTGCTTTTTGAGGCAGGAGTATTGTTTGCAACTATATTTCAACTTGGAGCTTCTTCTTCTGTAATCAAATTTTTCCCTTACTTCAAATCTAAAGATAAACACAATAATGGCTTCTTTTTCTATCTTATAGCTTTAGTAACCGTCGGATTTTTATTATTTGTTCCAGCTTTTTTAATATTAAAGGAGCCTATCTCTAACTTCTTTTCAGAGAAATCTCCTTTGTTTGTTGATTATCTTTATTGGGTAATTCCACTGACTTTCTTTCTTCTTTATTGGATAACATTTGAAATCTACTCTATAGTGTTGATGCGAATAGCTATTCCTAAATTTATAAGAGAAATAGTGGTAAGATTATTGCTTGTTGTTGTGTATGTGCTTTACGCTTTAGGGTTTCTAAATCTAACCGGATTTATTGTAGCGTTTATATGTGTGTATGGTATAGTTATGATGATAGCTTTCTTTTATATTTCCCGAATAGGTTCGGTGTCATTAAAGCACGACTCTAAGTTTATTACACCATCACTAAAGAAAGATTTTACATCTTATACCTCTTTCCTTTTAATAGGGTCTATAGGTTCTTCTCTTGTTGGCAAGATAGACTTGTTTATGATTAGTGCAGAGATGAGTTTAGCTTGGGCAGGTATTTATTCCATTGCTTTTTATATGGCTAATGTAATAGAAATACCTTCTCGTTCTATATCAGCCATATCAGCGCCCATAGTTGCGGAAGCACTAAACAAGGAAAACTATGAAGAAGCTGGAGCTTTTTATAAGAAGGTGTCTTTGCATCAACTATTGATAGGAAGTTCTCTGTTTATTTTGATATGGATAAATTTAGATAACGCTTTTGCCATTATTCCCAACGGAGAAGTTTATAGTTCAGGTAAATGGGTTGTTCTGTTTATAGGACTGGCAAAGCTGGTAGAAATGACTTTTGGCTTTGGTGGAATTATGATAAATTTCTCAAAACATTATAAGTGGAATCTATTTTTTACTTTCTTTATCACATTTGTTACTATAGCATTCAATGCACTGCTTATACCTCGATTGGGTATTTCGGGAGCTGCAATAGCTACGTTTATTACTTATATTATTTGTTTCGGGCTGCAACAAATACTTGTGCTTGTTACAATGAAAGTGCACCCTTATAGTATAGGTTTCTTGAAAATACTTGCGGTTATGTTTGTAGCTTTCGGTCTAAACTATATTCTTCCTACCTTAAACAATGTATGGATTGATTCTATTTACCGAACATTAATAGTGGTGGCAGTATCGGGTACGCTTATATATGTATTGAATATATCAGAAGAGGCGAATAACTTAATAAAATCAACAATCAAGAAGTTAAAGAAGTAAACTATGGTTAAAATATACTCTTTTCATAATAAGGTAGATTATATAAGGTGTCAGAATAAACTATTTAAGAAATTTATTACCGAAGAATATCAGTTCTTTGCAGTAAATACTGCCGAAAGTTATGAAGATAAAAAGCTCATAAAGGAAGAATGTGATAGGGAAGAAGTATCTTGCATTGAACTTCCATTCTTAAATACCCATAGTACTCCTTCGGCTCGCAATAGTATTCCTCTTCAATGGGTATGGGATAATTATATTGTTAACGATGAGTCTACAACTGTAATAATGGATTCGGATATGTTTCTTCTTACTCCTTTTAATTTTACAGACTTTCTTGGAGATAATGATATTGCAGGAGTAATTAATAAAAGGGCTCATATATGGTATCCTTGGAATGGATTGTCTATATTCTCAGGTAATTTACCCGACAAAAATACGATGAACTTTAGAGAGGGCTTAATAGATGGAGTATATGTAGATGTATCGGGTAACTTATATCATTATATACAGAAACACTCTAAGTTGAAAGTGAAAAATATTTACGATGGAGGATTTATATGTTCGAAGAATAAAAACAGACATTTACTTCCTGATGTCCTAAAAGAAAGATATGAAGATGTATTTTTATCTCAGATATTTGGGCAGGCTTTCTTTCATATACGAGGAGGCAGTAACTGGAACAACAGCATAGCGTTCGATAAAAAGGTAAAGTTTACCTCGTTTATGGTAGAGGAAGCTATGAACGACAAAATAAAATTCCCATCAACAAATAATTACAGATTTATAGATACCGATGATATCAAAACTTTAGAAGCTCCTATTCACTGGACTGAATATACTCGGTATGTTAATGGTAAATGGATTAATGCAACACCAAAGCGTTCTCTGATTAGATTTGTAAAGAAGTTGCTTGCTTGATATAAGAAAAAGCTTTACATTTGTTACTAAATGGTATTGTAATGGATTTAGTACAACAAGAGTTTTGGGATAAATCGTATGAAAACTTTGATAATGGAACTCAAATTCCGTCAACAAGTCCTTTAATATCTTGGATTGACGAAATTTCTTCTTTGGCTATTAATGGTACTTGCATAGAAATAGGAGCTTTCCCTGGAGGATATTCTAATGAGTTTGGAAAACTTGGTCATATAATAAGTGGTGTAGACCTTACTCCTCGTATAACAGAATTAAATAAAACATTCAACAATCGCAATTATAAGGTAGGAGAGTTTAAAGAACAAAACTTCTTAGATTTTACGCCTGAAAACAAATATGATATAGTATTTTCTGTAGGTTTCATCGAACATTTTAACGACTATCTATCAATTATTGAGAAACATTGCGATTTGGTAAACGACAATGGAGTATTGTTTATTGCAGTTCCTAATTTTAGAGGGAAAATACAATATCTTCTACATAAACTAATGGATAAAGATAACTTAGCCATACATAATATAAACTCGATGAATCCTGATGAATGGGAAGAAACAATACGTTCTAAAGGATTTGAAATAGTTAAGAAAGGATATATAGGAGGGTTCGATTTTTGGACAGGTAGCACTAAAAAGAATTATCTTCAAATTGCAGCTCGTCGATTAATGGTTTTTGTGGTTAACCCTCTGTTGAAAAAGATTCTTACAAGCCCCTCTTCTTCTTATTCGCCTTATTGTGGAATTATTGCTAAAAGGAATAAAGTATGACTATAGGATTGTTATATATTGCAACAGGTAAATATTCTATCTTTTGGAAAGATTTTTATCTTACTGCTAAGAAGTACCTATTCCCAAATGTCAAGAAAAAGTTCTTTGTATTTACTGATCTTGAGGATTTATATGCAGATGACGCTGATGTAATAAAGATAGATATTCCTCATAGAGAATGGCCTTATAGCACCTTGCTTCGTTTCGAAATGTTTTTAGAAAATGAAAAACTATTAAAAGATTGCGATTATCTTCTTTTCTATAATGCTAATACTATATTTACAGAGGTTATCGAGCCTAATGAAATCCTTCCCAATGAAGATGATAATTACTTAGTGGCGTTATCTAATAATGATATTCTTGAAACCGATCCTAATAAATTTGCTTATGATCGTAATCCTCAATCAACGGCGTATATACCTTATGGTGCAGGAACTCGATATTATAGAGGTGGTTTTAATGGAGGAAGAATTGCGGAGTTTATGGAACTCGCAAAGACTTGTAAGTGCAATATAGATAAAGATGAGGAGAATGGCGTTATGGCTTTGTGGCACGATGAATCTCATCTAAACAAATATCTACTTAATCGTAAAATAAAAATAGTAGGTTCGGAATATGGAAAGGCTGAAGAATGGGATATTCCGAAGAATGCAAAAGTTATTTTTGTCGATAAAAACAGGGTTTTAGAGTCTGATAAACTGCGTAAATTCAAGCAGGGACGTTCTTCTAAATATTCTATTTCAAGATTTATGAAGAAACTTCTTAAAAAATTCTCTTAGTTTATGGAAACTGTAGTTTTAACAGGTGGATTAGGTAATCAGATGTTTCAATATGTCTTTTATTTGGCAAAGAAAAAGAGAGGAAACGCTTGCTTTAATTCCTATTTTGTTGAAAAAGAAGGTGCTCATAGTGGCTATGATTTGTATAATGCTTTTGGAATAGAAGGAAATAATAAAACTCCATTTATTCTTAAGTTGATAAGAAAACTAATAATATTCGAGAAGAAAAAACCTTATAAAACAATAGCTTCTTGCTCGCTTAGCCTTTTACGAAAATTAGGTGTTAATTACATAGTAGAAAGAAATCATTCGGAATATAATGAAGATTATCTTATTCCTCAAAAAGAAGCGTTGTACTTTGGCTATTGGCAAACCCCTAAATATTTTAACGATATAAATAAGTTGAGAGATATTTTCTGTTTTAGTAATATCAACGAAAAGAATATTTCATTTGTAAACTCTATCAAAGACAAAGAATCTGTGGCTATACATATTCGATGCGGAGATTACTTGTCGGAAGATAACAAAAATACTTACGGAGGAATATGCACTAAGGAATATTATGATAAAGCAATCTCGTTGATGAATGCAGATTTAGAGAATGTCTTTTATGTAGTGTTTTCTGATGAACCGGAGAAAGCAAAACAAATCTTATCCGTAGATAACGCTGTTTATGTAGATTGGAATACAAAGGATCGCTCTTTTGAAGATATGTATCTTATGTCGAAATGTAAACATAATATTATTGCTAATAGCACCTTTAGTTGGTGGGGGGCTCAACTAAACTCAAATCCTAATAAGAAAGTTATTGCTCCTAAAAAGTTTTTGAACAATTACGATACTCCTGATATTTACCCTTTAGATTGGATTACTATTTAATTGCTTATGAAAATATCTGTAGTTATACCTATATATAATGTGCAACAATTTATTGTTCGTTGTCTAAAATCCGTTTTGGCTCAGACTTACGATAATTTAGAGATTATTTTAGTAAACGATGCAACTCCCGATGATAGTATGACTGTTATAGAAGATGTTATTCAGAATACTTCTCGAAAGAATAATATAAAAATAATAAATCACCCAATAAATAAGGGCTTAGCAGCAGCTCGAAACTCGGGAGTGAAAGAGGCTACAGGCGATTACATTTTCTTTTTAGATAGTGATGATGAGATTTCTCCTAACTGTATAGAGCTTTTAGCTTCGTTAGCCATAGATAAAACTATTGATATGGTTATAGGAGAGATAGAAGTTATAGGAAATAAAAGAAATGCTTATCCTCTATTGCAGCTTAAAGATGGAATATATAGAGGAAATAACTTTATATTAAATGCTTTTCTTCAACGCAAGTGGTACGAGATGGCTTGGAATAAACTTATAAAAACCTCCCTTTTCATCGAGAAAAACGTTTGGTTTACAGAAGGAATATTGCACGAAGATACACTTTGGTCGTTTCAATTAGCAATGCATTTACAGTCGTTAGCAGTTCTTAATGCTAAAACATATTATTACCATATTCAGAGTAATTCTATTACACAAAAAAAGACACAGAAAAATATAGAAGATTCTTACTTCTTGATAAGAGAAATAGCAGAAGAGGCTAATGCTTCAAGGTTATTTATAAAAGCACCATCGGTAGCTAAATATTTAGAATCTCAAAGAATATATTTTATAAAGAATTTATATCGAAATAATTTACCTAAGCAATTTATTGAAAAACAAAAACTGCAGTTGGATAATTTATATAAACAGTATGTGTGGCCAAATAAACCACAAACACTGTTGTCTAAAGTAAAGGAGTGGGGCATAAAATTTATACAAGAAACGTCTGCTTCTTATGTCTGATTACAAGTTAAGCGAATATAAGGCGTAGGCTGTCTATTATTTGAGTGGTGGGTGTTTGGCGATACCTCGAAACAAATAAAGAGCTAACAGATCCTACGCCTTCTTTGTTTGGTAAATCTTAGACAAACAATTCTTAGCAAAATGAAGTTACTATAACTTCCTTCCCTCTATTACTAGATACCCCTTGTCGTTGTTACTAGATAGGCGAGCTGCTTCTTACTAGATACCCCATGCCGCTCTTAGTAGATACCCCTTGCCGTTCTTAGTAGAACCACCCCGCCGAAGTCCTTAAAGCACCCCGCCGTTCTTAGTAGAGAGACCTCTCCTCTCTTAGTAGAGACACGAGGGGTCTCTTAGTAGAGAGACGACCCTAAGTGAAGCTTTGCATTTTTAGGAGCAAAATACAACAAAAACACGTCATTTTAGTTAGCGTGATTTAAGCTTTTTGTTCTGTGCTTACACAAAATCTATGAGATTAAATTTCTTCAATTTAGTTCTAATTTCCAGTTTTAGCTTACTGTAGTAAAAAGATAAAAAATCGGCGAAGCTATTTATTCTATCACTCAACTTGTTAAACTCTCTTACGGAATTGCCAGAACATTCTAATACTAAATTATTTATTCTTTTAGTATGAAATTCATCTTTCCCATAAAATCGAGAATACCACGAATGAAGTAAAATTACTTCTCCATTCATATCTTTAAGTATTGAAGTGCAACCATCGGCGTGTGTTTCGGCGTCCATATATAAAGTTTTGTAGTTGATGCTTAGCCAAAGAAAAAAGCTGTAGTATGGTTCGCACACGTCAAATTGGTATTCGCTTTTGTATAAATTATTAGGTGCATACTTTTCGTAATCGTATTTAGTAAAGTCGAAATTCTCTACGTCTTTAACATTGAAGTTTTTCTTAATTTCTTTAATGTTTAAGATGTTGAAAAAAGGATTGGTAACTAAAGGATTATGATTGCGTATAGGAAGAATTCCGCCGTCGGGGAAACCGCAATTTACATAGTTATTGGCGATGACGTATTTTAAGAAGTCTAAAAGTTTATTTGGGTCTGAAACAAAAGCGTCTTCATCAATATTAATAGCATAGTCAATGTCGTATTTCATTATATCGTAAAAATAACTTATAGCGGAAGTGTGTTTCAAACGAATATGCTTAAAGGGTAAGCCTATTAATTGAGATGATAACTCGAATAGCTTAGCATTCATCGAACGGGTGAAAATCACTATTTTATATTTGCTTAAGTCTATATTTTTATATTCCATTTTATTAAAAGTTGTTTCAGACCGTGAAGTTATTTATTTTTTTACTTATTCAAAAATGCCGACTGATTAATTTGTGCTATATTTGTGCAATAAACTCATTATGGATATGAATATTAAACACTTTCTAACAAAAGCACTTCCTCACGTCTGCGTGGCGTTGTTCTTCTTTCTATTAGTTTTCTTTTATTTTCAACCTGCATTTGACGGTAAAACTCTTCAACAAAGTGATATAACTCACTTAGATGGGGTAGCTCAGGAAGTTTTAGAGTATGGTGAGCGTACGGGTTGGACAGGTTCTCAATTCTCAGGTATGCCAACGTATCAAACTACGGGCTACGATACGGGAATAAATTTAATAAAACAATTTTACGGATTTATTTATTCAGAAACAGGAGGGGCAATATTCTTCTTCCTTCTTTCTTCTTATATATTGTTTTTAGTATTAGGAGCACCTTGGTGGTTGTCGGCTTTAGGAGCAGTTGCTATGGCATTTCAGTCGTACAATTTTATTCTTCTTATAGCAGGGCATATAACTAAGATATGGGTGTTGGCTTTTGTTCCTTTAGTATTAGCAGGCTTGTCGTTGGTGTTTAAGAAGAAATATTGGTTGGGATTGATAGCCTTTACCTTAGGCTTGTCGTTGATGATAATTATTAATCACCTTCAGATAACTTATTATGTAGCTATTTTTTGCTTAATTCTTTTTATAGCATTTGTTGTGAATACAATTATAAAGAAAGAATACAAACATTTAGGTTTGGCTATAGCTACTTTGTTTGTCGGAGTGAGCTTAGTAGTGTTGTCTAATCTGTCAAGTCTTTATATCAATTATGAATCCGGACAAGAAAGTATTCGAGGTAAAACAGAGCTTACACCTATCGACAGTGATTCTCGTCACGTATCGGAAGGCTTAGATAAAGATTATGCTTTTGCTTGGAGCTACGGAATAAGCGAAACTTACACAATGCTTGTACCTAATGTAAAAGGAGGAGCTTCGGGAGGAACTTTAGGTAAGGATTCGCATCTTTATAAAGAGTTGAAAAGTAAAGGAGCTCAGATAGGTAAAGAAATTCAGGCTCCTACCTACTGGGGCGAAAAAGCATTTACCTCTGGTCCGGTTTACTTTGGAGCTATTATTTGTTTGCTTTTCTTTTGGTCGTTCTTTATAGTTAAAGGCAAAAGCAAGTGGTGGTTATTAGGAGCTGCGGTATTCTTTATATTCCTATCTTGGGGTAGAAACTTTTCAATCTTCAACGACTTTATGTTTTATTACTTCCCGCTTTATAATAAGTTCCGTACAGTAGAAATGGCACTTGTTATTCCTGGATTTATATTCCCAATAATGGGAGTGTTAGCTATAAAAGAGTTGATAAATACAAAGATAGATACTAAGCAACTTATAAATTCATTACTTATATCAACAGGTGTTGTAGGTGGTATCTGTTTCTTATTCTGGTTAATGCCTGGAGCTTTCTTTACTTTCGAATCTTCTTACGATGCACAATATGGTATGCCTGATTGGTATTATGATGCCGTTATAGCAGATAGAAAAGATTTATTGAAAGCAGATGCTTTACGCTCGTTAATGTTTATAGTATTGGCGGCAGGAATTATATTTGGCTACTTAAAGATAGAAAATAAGAAAAAGGTAATGCCATATATGATGGCGGGATTGGTAATTCTTGTTTTAGTTGATTTATGGCAGGTAGATAAAAGATACTTAAACAATGATAACTTTGTTGATGGTAAGAATTATAACAAACAGGTTTTTGAAAAAACTATTGTCGACAAAGCGATATTAGAAGATACTTCGGAGTCGTATAGGGTATTAAACCTTAATAATACTTTTCAAGATTCTCGAACTTCTTATTATCATAAATCCATAGGTGGATATAGTGCTGCTAAGTTAGGACGATACCAAGATTTAATAGACAGACAATTAATTCCAGAAGTTAAATCGGTAATTTCATCTTTAAGTACAGCCACAAGCTATGAAGATTTATCTAATGCATTAGCAAATTGTTCATCGCTTAATATGCTTAATGCTAAATATGTTATTTACAACACAAATCAAGCTCCAATATATAATCCTAACGCCTATGGTAATGCTTGGTTCGTTAATTCGTATCGTTTTGTAGATACTCCAGATGAAGAGATGCAGGCATTGAACTCTATAAATACAAAATCAGAAGCCGTGCTTGATATTCAATTTAAGGATAATATTAAAGGATTAGATATAGTTCCTGATGAAAATGCAACAATAGAACTTACTGCCTATTATCCGAATAAACTTGAATACATATCTCGTTCTTCTAAAGACGGATTGGCTGTATTCTCTGAAATTTATTACAAAAATGGTTGGAAAGCATATATAGATGGAGAGCAAGTGCCTATTAGTCGTGCTGATTGGACGTTGAGAGCTATTGTTATTCCTGCGGGTGAGCATAAAATATTCTTCGAGTTCTCACCTGATAATATTAATATGTTCGGACGTGTATCATCTGTGTTCTCGATTCTCCTTGTAATATTAATGTTTGTAGGATTAGGATTGACTATATATAGACGAAAATGAAAGAACTTAAATGCCCTCATTGCAATAGTGTTTTTACAGTAGATGAAGCAGATTACGCATCTATTGTAAATCAAGTTAGAACTGAAGAGTTTCAGGCCGAGATTGATCGCCGTATGAAAGAGCTTCATAAGCAACATATTGCCGAACAAGAATCTAAGGTTCTAAAAACAGAACAGAGCTATCAGACCAAACTTTCAACTAAAGATTTGGAACTGAATAAGAAGGAAACAGAGATTGCAAAGCTGAACGAACAACTAAAGAATATTGCTCAAGCTAAGCAATTAGAATATGCCGAACTTTTAGCTAAAAAAGAACAGGAGATTTTCAAATTAAAGTCATCTATTGATCAAAAAGATGATAGTATTAAGATTGCTGTTCTTGAGGAGCAGAAAAAGTTTCAGCAAACAGAAAAGCTTAAAGACGATCAAATTGCAGAATTGAAAAATAAGATTATAATAGAACAAAATACTGCAATAGAACGACATAATAATCTTAAGAATAGCTATGAGTTACAGTTAAAACAAAAGCAAGAACAAGTAGATTATTATAAGGATATGAAGTCTCGATTGTCTACTAAAATGGTTGGAGAAACTCTTGAAATACATTGTAACACCGAATTTAATCGAATGCGACCTCTTTTCCCTAATGCTTATTTCGAGAAAGACAATGATGCTTCCGGAGGTAGTAAAGGCGATTTTATTTTTAGAGATTCGGAAGACGGAGTGGAGTATTTATCCATAATGTTTGAGATGAAGAACGAGATGGACGAAACTGCAACGAAGCATAAGAATGAAGACTTTTTGAAGAAGTTAGATGAAGATAGAAGAAACAAACAATGTGAATTTGCTGTCTTGGTATCACTTCTTGAACCAGAAAGCGAATTGTATAATACAGGAATAGTTGACGTGTCGCATAAATATCCTAAAATGTATGTCATACGTCCTCAGTTCTTTATTCCTTTAATTACGTTACTCGTACAAACATCTAAGAAGAGTATTGAATATAAGAAAGCGTTGATAGAGGCGCGAAGTCAGTCGGTAGATGTTACTAACTTTGAAAATCATCTGAATGAATTTAAGGATAAGTTTGCTTATAACTATCGCTTGGCAAGTGAGAAGTTTAAGTCAGCCATTGAGGATATTGATAAATCTATAGATCGTTTACAGAAAGTGAAGAGTGCACTGCTTGGTTCGGAAAATAATCTCCGATTAGCTAATGATAGAGCCGATAATCTTACAATAAAGAAGCTTACACGAGGTAATCCTACAATGAAAGCTAAATTTGAGGAGGCTAAAGAGCAAAATCGAGAACTGGGAGAGAGGGATTAGTCTCTTTTATGTCGAGATATTTAACTAAGAAAAACAAAGATAGTTGTCAAACTTGTTCGACAACTATCTTTGTTTTTGTTGAATTAAACCAGTAATGAATCTTTAGGATTATCAATTATTAGCTAATAACCTGAGTTTCGTTTAAGAAAAGTATAAAAAAAGTTGGTAAGTAAGCCTATAATTAGTATCTTTAAGTCTGATAAACAACAAGATACGTCACATTATGAGCTTACTTACCAAAGACAAAATTACAGAAATTTTCTGTGCTGCAGATGAATTTTGCAAAGAATATGCAGAAGTTATAAAAGAAAATAAATCATTGCCGGCCACAGATGGGAAGAAAAGACGCAATCGTCTCCATGAAATGTCCGATAGTGAAATTATGACCATCTTAATACTTTATCACTTCGGGAACTTTAAGAATTTCAAGTCGTTTTACTTGATGTATATTGGCGTCACATTGAAAAAGGAATTTCCCAAACAACTTTCTTACTGTCGATTCGTTGCTATTGAACATAAGGTGTTTACTCCCATGATTTTATTTTTGAACTTGGTTTGTTTTGGTCAATGCACCGGAATAACATTCGTCGACAGTACGAAAATTAGCGTTTGTCATAACAAACGAATCTTTAACCATAAAACATTCAAAAACTTAGCTCAACGAGGAAAAAGTACAATGGGCTGGTTTTATGGCTTCAAATTACATTTTGCATGTAATGAAAAAGGAGAAATTCTCAGTTTTTTCTTTTCTCCAGGAAATACTGACGACAGGAGCTTGGATGTATTCAACGTCTTGAAAAAGAAACTGTTTGGTAAACTTTATGCCGATAAAGGATATATCTCAGCCTCTCTGTTCGAAGCTCTTTTTAATGATGGAATACATATAGTTACCGGTATTAGAAGCAATATGAAGAACAGATTAATGTCTATCTATGAAAAAATTATGCTTAGAAAAAGATCTGTAATAGAAACAATTAACGACCAACTCAAAAACATTTGTGATATAGAGCATTCTCGTCATCGAAGCATCCATAATTTCTTTATGAACTTAATTGCTGCTTTAGCTGCTTATTGCTTATTTGACAAGAAACCTTCCATTAGAGTTGAATGGGAACGAGCTGATTCGAATCAATTAGCTCTCTTTTATTAATCATTCGTGCTTTAGTCTTTCTGAACTATAGGTGATTTCGCCTACAGCTTACTCTGCTTACCCATAGGCTACTATGACTGGAGGAATGGTTGGAGGAAAATTAAACGAAACTCAGGTTAATATAACGTGAGTTCGATATAAGATTAGAATAAAGCAAGCTGCATGTCCTCTACATAATCAACTTTGATGGCAGGCTTCTTAGGCAGAAAGCTATATG
>JARXWK010000021.1 GCA_029916745.1 Dysgonomonadaceae bacterium PH5-43
CTTTTAGAAGACAATTCAGAGGTGTCAAAGACAAAGCATTCTTCCTGTTTAGATTAGCTAAAATTTATGCATAATAATCAAATCCCTCATGTTTTGTCGGTGATCCATTATTATTGGGGTCTTCATAACTTTTTCCTTCAAGAGAAATGTTTTGTCCGAACCAATTCAATGGATATTGAGTTTCAAATGCTAGACTACTTTATAACAACCACAACTTACACTTTTAGCCCAAAAAGAAAAAGGAGCTACAGTATTCTGCAACTCCTTTTCTTTGTCGAGGTACCAGGATTCGAACCTGGGACCCCCTGCTCCCAAAGCAGGTGCGCTAACCGGACTGCGCTACACCTCGTTTCGTTTACGAGTGCAAAGGTAAAGCTTTTTTTTAATATACAAAATTTTTTGAGGAAAAATATCAAGAAATATTTAACTAACCATTCTTTTGTGTAACTTTGTCCTCATTATAACAAGAAATAAGTTTTAATTATGTATAGAACGAATACTTGCGGAGAACTCCGCATCGCTAATCTTAATCAAGAAGTAGTATTATCTGGCTGGGTACAAAAAACTCGCCGACTTGGAGGTATGATTTTTGTAGACCTTCGCGACAGATATGGTATAACTCAAATAGTTTTTAACCAAGAAGTAAATGCCGATTTATGCGCACAAGCGGAAGAGCTGGGTCGCGAATGGGTAATACAGGTTAAAGGTAGTGTTGCCGAACGTTTTAACAAAAACAACAAGATACCTACTGGAGATATAGAAATTATAGCTTCTGAACTTACGGTGCTTAACCCTTCGGAAGTACCTCCGTTTACTATCGAAGACGATACAGATGGTGGCGACGATATTCGTATGAAGTATCGTTACTTGGATTTAAGAAGAACCCCTGTTCGTTCTAATCTTGAACTTCGTAATCAGATGACTTTCCTTACTCGTAGTTATCTTAACAACCTTGAGTTTATGGAAGTAGAAACTCCCGTATTGGTAGCCTCTACTCCTGAAGGCGCAAGAGACTTTGTTGTGCCTTCAAGAATGAATCCGGGTGAGTTTTACGCTCTTCCTCAATCGCCACAAACTCTTAAGCAACTTTTGATGGTGTCGGGGTTCGACCGTTACTTCCAAATAGTTAAATGTTTCAGAGATGAAGACTTAAGAGCCGACCGTCAACCTGAGTTTACTCAAATCGACTGCGAAATGTCGTTCGTTGAACAAGAAGATATTCTTAACATCTTTGAAGGACTTACAAAATATCTTTTCAAATCTATAAAAGGTTTAGATATTGCCGACTTCCCTCGCCTATCTTATTATGATGCGATGAGACTATATGGTTCTGACAAACCAGACACTCGCTTTGGAATGCAGTTCGTTGAAATAAAAGATTTAACCATAGGTAAAGGCTTTTCGGTATTCGACAACTCTGAATATGTTGGTGCTATCTGTGTTGAAGGCTGCGCATCTTACACTCGCAAACAATTAGACGAGATAACTAACTTTGTTAAACGTCCACAAATAGGTGCTACTGGTTTAATTTATGTTCGTTACGAAACTGATGGCTCTGTAAAGTCGTCGGTAGATAAATTTTATTCTGCTGAAGAATTAAAAACTTGGCTCGATAGAGCTAATGCTAAACCAGGCGACTTACTTCTTGTTTTGTGTGGTGGCACTGAAAAGACACAAAAACAATTAGGAGAACTTCGTCTTGAAATGGGTTCTCGCTTAGGCTTAAGAGATAAAAACACATTTAATTGTTTATGGGTTGTTGACTTCCCTCTATTGGAGTTCGACGAAGAACTAAATCGTTACTTTGCCAAACACCACCCATTCACAAGCCCTAAGAAAGAAGACATTCCTTTATTAGATACAGACCCTGCAGCAGTTAGAGCAAACGCTTACGATATGGTTATCAATGGAGTTGAAATAGGCGGTGGTTCTATTCGTATATTTGATAGCGAGCTACAACAAAAGATGTTTTCTACTTTAGGTTTCTCTAAAGAAGAAGCTCAAAAACAATTTGGATTCTTAATGAATGCCTTTAAGTATGGTGCACCTCCTCACGGCGGTATAGCATTCGGGTTAGATCGTTTTGTTTCTATCTTTGCTGGTTTAGATTCTATTCGCGACTGTATTGCATTCCCTAAAAACAATTCGGGAAGAGATGTTATGCTCGACGCTCCTTCAACTGTTGCTCCTGAGCAATTAAAAGAATTACATTTGAAAATAGACTTAGAAAATAAGGGCTAACAAACAATGAGCAACACGATTACTCATAGTGGCAAAGTAAAAGAGATAAATACAGATTACATAAAGATAAGCATTCAGCAAAGCACTGCTTGTGCTGAATGCCACGCCAAAAGCGCGTGCAATGTTTCCGACACTAAAGAAAAGGAAATAGACGTTCCAAACATCTACCCTTCTATTAAAACAGGAGACAATGTTACTGTAATGATTTCTACCTCTTTAGGCTTAAAAGCTGTAATGTATTCGTTTGCCATTCCTTTGTTTTTAGTTTTTGGGAGTTTAATACTCTCTGTAAGTTTCATTAACAACGAATACGTATCGGCAATTATAGCTTTGTTGGTATTAGCTGTGTATTACTTTACACTTTGGTTGTCTCGAAACTTATTTAAGAAAAAGTTTGTATTTACATTAAAGCTCAACGATTAAACAATTATGAATATTATATTATTAGCAATAGTATCTTTGGTAAGTATCGGAATACTCGCTGCTATTATCTTATACTTTGCTTCAAAGAAGTTTTACGTATTTGAAGACCCAAGAATAGCTCAAATACAAGAAGTACTACCTTCTGCCAACTGTGGGGCTTGCGGTTTTGCCGGCTGTAGCGGTTTTGCTACGGCTTTAGTTAATTCAAATACAATGGACGGACTTAATTGTCCTGTTGGCGGAAACTCAACAATGAGTTTAGTTGCCGAAATATTAGGACAAAATGCCGAAACTGCTGTTCAACAAATAGCGGTAGTAAGATGTAACGGTAGTTGTGATAATCGTCCGAAGACTAATCTTTACGACGGTGCAAGTTCTTGCGCCATTGCGTCTAATCTGTATGGTGGAGAAACAGCGTGCTCTTATGGTTGCTTAGGCTACGGCGACTGTGTTAATGTTTGTCCTTTCGACGCTATACATATTAATAAGGAAACAAACCTACCAGAAGTAGACGAAGATAAATGTACGGCTTGCGGTAAATGTGTGAAAGCTTGTCCTAAACTTATTATTCAATTAAGAAACAAAGGACCTAAGTCGCGCAGGATTTATGTTAATTGCGTAAACAAAGACAAACCTGCTGTTGCAATGAAGGCTTGTAAAGTTTCTTGTATTTCTTGCAAGAAATGCGTAAAGGCTTGTCCCTTCGAGGCTATAACAATAGAAAACAACTTAGCTTATATTGATTATAATAAATGTAGACTTTGTAGGAAATGCGTCCCAGAATGTCCTAATTCTACAATTACCGAATTGAACTTTCCTGTAAAAAAGCAAAATGAAACTGAAAACATTTAAGATAGGAGGAATACATCCTCCCGAAAACAAACTATCTGCTGGCAATAAAGTCGAAAGATTACCTTTGCCAACACAAGCTATCATTCCCTTAGGGCAATCTTTGGGTGCGCCTTCAACTCCTTTGGTAAAAAAAGGTGACGAAGTTAAAGTTGGAACTTTAATTGCGAAATCTTCAGGATTTATTTCTGCCAACATACACTCTTCTGTTTCAGGAAAAGTATTAAAGATAGACCAAGTAGTAGATGCTTCCGGTTATAAAAGAGATGCTATTGTTATAGATGTTGTTGGAGACGAATGGGAAGAAAGTATAGATCAAACAGACACACTTGTTGAAGAATGCAACCTTCCGTCTGAAGAAATAATATCGAAGATTGAAGCCGCTGGTATAGTAGGCTTAGGTGGTGCCACTTTCCCTACTAATGTAAAGTTATTGTCGGGCAGCGGAAAGGTTGACACTTTAATTATCAACGCTACCGAGTGCGAGCCATACTTAACCGACGACCATTCTCTTATGCTTATCAAAGCTCCTGAAATATTTGTAGGCATAAGCATACTAATGCGCGCTCTAAAAGTAGAGAAAGCCATTATAGGAATAGAAAACAACAAGAAAGATGCAATAAAACTATTCTCAGATATTGCTTCTAAACACATGGGAATATCTGTTGTTGCTCTGAAAACACAATACCCTCAAGGTGGAGAAAAGCAATTAATAGATGCTCTTACGGGAAGACAAGTCCCAAGCGGCAAGCTGCCTGCTGACGTTGGCACTGTTGTTCAAAACATCGGTACTACTTTTGCTGTTTACGAAGCCGTTCAGAAAAACAAACCTTTGTTCGAAAGATTAGTTACTGTTACTGGTAAAAGCATAAACAAACCTGCCGACCTTTGGGTAAGAGTGGGAACTCCTATTAAAAATCTTATAGAACATCAAGGCGGATTACCAAATAATGTGGGTAAAGTTATTGCCGGCGGACCAATGATGGGTAAGGCGTTGGTTAATATCGACGTTCCTGTTACTAAAGGAGTATCGGGAGTACTTATTATGAGCAAGGAAGAATCTCAGCGCAAAGAATCACGAGTTTGTATACGATGTGGAAAATGCGTACAGGTTTGTCCTATGGGATTAGTTCCTTCATTTTTAATGACAGTTTCAGAACTTGAAGAATGGGATAAAGCTGAGAGTTTCAATATTACAGACTGTATGGAGTGCGGTTCGTGTTCTTTTACTTGTCCGTCTAACCGTCCTATTTTGGATTACGTACGACTTGGCAAAACAAAGGTTAATAATATAATAAGGAGTAGAAAGTAATGGAGAACAAACTTATAATATCACCTTCGCCACACATTCACAGTGGCGACACCATAGAAAACAAAATGTATGGAGTATTGATTGCTCTTATTCCTACATTTATTGTTTCTTTAATATTCTTCGGTCTTGGAGCTTTAATAGTTACTACCGTATCTGTATTATCTTGTGTACTATTTGAATTTCTTATTCAGAAATACATATTAAAGATAAAACCGACAATTAAAGACGGTTCTGCAATATTAACGGGAGTACTCTTAGCCTTTAATCTTCCTTCTAACCTTCCTATATGGATAATAATTATAGGAGCTTTAGTTGCTATAGGAATAGGAAAGATGACTTTTGGTGGATTAGGAAAGAATATCTTTAACCCTGCTTTAGTAGGTCGTGTGTTTTTATTAATATCTTTTCCCGCACAGATGACTACTTGGCCTCTTCCAAGTATCTTCAATATGCAATATCTTGATGCAACAACAGGAGCCACAACTCTTAATTTGATACATTTTGGTACGCCTCCTGATACTATATCTTTATTATTAGGCAATATGGCAGGTAGCTTGGGCGAAGTTAGCGCTTTAGCAATTCTGTTAGGCTTTGCATTTATGCTCTGGAAAAAGATTATCCAATGGCATATTCCTGTTTATATGGTATTAACCGTGTTTGCTTTCACAGGAATAATGCACCTTATTAACCCCGCCGAGTACGCCTCTCCTATTATACACACTTTGTCGGGAGGTTTACTTTTGGGAGCTGTATTTATGGCTACCGACTATGTAACATCGCCTATGACTAAACCAGGTATGATAATCTATGCAATAGGTATCGGACTTATAACTTCAATAATTCGTTTATGGGGAGCTTATCCCGAAGGAGTTTCTTTCGCAATTCTTATTATGAATGCTGTTACTCCTTTAATAAACACATATATCAAACCTAAAAGATACGGAGACAATGGCTAAATTAGAATCAACATTCAAGAATATGATACTCTCTCTGGGTATTATCTGTTTGCTATCGGCAACAATATTGGCAGGAGTCAACAATTTCACTCAAGAACCAATAGCTAAAGCCAAGAAAGATAAGCTTGAAAATGCAATAAGAGAGGTTGTTCCCGGCTTCGATAACAATCCAGCATCTGAAATGTACAAAGTGGGACTGGCAGAAAGCGATACTGCTATTGTTTATCCTGCTAAAAAAGGCGATAAGTTAATCGGTGCTGCCATAGAAACAGTATCGATGAAAGGTTTTAGTGGTGAAATAAGAATACTTACAGGCTTAACTCCCGAAGGTAAGATTATTAATTATGCAGTACTGTCTCACGCCGAAACACCAGGCTTAGGTGATAAGATGGACCCTTGGTTTAAGACCGACAAAAACAATCAGAGTATTATTGATAAAAGTCTGCAAGGTGTAACTCTAAAATTAAAGAAAAATGGTGGCGACATAGACGCTATAACAGCGGCAACTATTACGTCTAATGCTTTTCTTGATGCAGTAAACAAAGCATACAGTGCTTTAGCAAATAACTCCGATGCAGAATCGGGAGCTACAGACGCTTCTTCCGGAGCAACAAATTAACACAAAATTATTAATTACAATTATGAGTAGTAAAATAAAAACTCTAACCAATGGTATTCTAAAAGAGAATCCGGTATTTGTATTGTTATTAGGAATGTGTCCGGTATTAGGAACTACAAGTTCTGCAATTAATGGACTTGCAATGGGATTAGCTACCACCTTTGTATTAGTATGCTCTAACTCCGTTGTATCTTTAGTAAAGAACTTAATACCCGATAAAGTCCGTATCCCTGCATTTATAGTTATCATAGCATCTTTTGTAACTTTAGTTCAAATGCTTATGGAAGCTTATATCCCTGCTCTTTACGACAGTTTAGGATTATTCATTCCTCTTATTGTTGTAAACTGTATAGTATTAGGGCGAGCAGAAGCTTTTGCTGCTAAAAACAATTTAATATCATCAGCTTTAGATGGGTTAGGTATGGGATTAGGCTTTTCCCTTGCTCTTACTCTTTTGGGAGCAATTAGAGAATTTTTAGGCACAGGAAAACTCTTCTCTATAGGAATATACCCTGAGCAATACGGTTCGCTTATATTCGTACTCGCTCCAGGAGCTTTTATAGTATTAGGCTTTTTAATCGCAATAATAAATAAAAACAAATAAATATGAGTTACTTCTTAATATTCGTAGGAGCTGTATTTGTAAACAATATAGTATTATCTCAATTCTTAGGTATATGTCCGTTCTTGGGTGTATCTAAGAAGACCGAAACAGCAGTTGGAATGGCTGCCGCAGTAGCCTTTGTTATGACTATTGCTACTTTATTTACTTTTATAATTCAGAAAACAGTATTAGAACCTTTCGGTCTTGACTTTTTACAAACCATTACATTTATATTAGTAATAGCCTCATTGGTACAAATGGTTGAAATTATATTAAAGAAAATCTCTCCTGCACTATATCAAGCCTTAGGAGTATTTCTCCCCTTAATAACTACAAACTGTGCAATATTAGGAGTCGCAATATTAGTTATACAGAAAGATTTCACTTTAGTTTCTTCATTGGTTTATGCGGTATCCACAGCTATTGGATTTGGTTTAGCCTTAATATTATTCTCTGGCATAAGAGAACAACTGTCTTTAACATCGGTTCCAAAAACTATGCGCGGAACTCCTATTGCTTTAATCACTGCTGGTATATTAGCTATGGCTTTTATGGGCTTTAGCGGAATAGTCTAAAAAACAAAACAGTCGTAATCGAAACGATTACGACTGTCATACACATAAGTGTAAGTAGGATTATGAAACAAATTAAAAAATTTATTTTACTTTTGCAACGATTGCTTTGAATGCTCCTGGATTGTTAACAGCAAGATCAGCTAAAACCTTACGATTAATTTCAATTCCATTTTTGTGTAAAGCACCCATAAGTTTAGAATAAGAAGTTCCTTCTAAACGAGCAGCAGCGTTGATACGTTGAATCCAAAGAGAACGGAAGTTACGCTTTTTGTTTCTTCTATCGCGATAAGCGTAAGTTAAACCTTTTTCCCAAGTATTCTTAGCTACGGTCCATACGTTCTTTCTTGCACCGTAATAACCTCTTGTAAGTTTGAGGATTCTTTTTCTTTTAGCTCTTGAAGCTACATGATTTACCGATCTAGGCATAATAATTAATTGTTTTGAAACTTAGCGCCGCACTTACGGACTTTTAGGCTAAAGTTTCTGTTAATAAAATCTTTTAGAAAATCGCTTAATAATTGATTATTTCATTGCTAATAATTCCTTAACATTAGTTTCGTTACTTTTGTCAAGAATTGCGAAATGAGTTAATCTTCTCTTTTGCTTTTTAGTCTTCTTTGTAAGAATGTGACTTTTGTAAGCGTGTTTTCTTTTGATCTTCCCTGATCCGGTAAGAGTAAATCTCTTTTTTGCACCGGAATTAGTCTTCATTTTAGGCATTGTACTTTTTATTTATTTTGTTTATACTTAGCAGGTCTTTTTACAGACCATTTTATTTCTTTATTCTTCTGTATTTTCTTCGACAGAACCAGACTCTTTTAAATCTTTAACCTTAACTACTTTAAGAGTTTCAGCCTTTTCCTGTTTTTTAGCAGGAGATGCTGTTGCCTTCTTAGGAGCTAACATTATAATCATTTTTTTACCTTCTAATGATGGTAAAGATTCTACCTTAGCATAATCTTCCAAATCATTAGCAAATCGAAGTAACAATACCTCTCCTTGCTCTTTGAACAAGATAGAACGTCCCTTAAAGAATACATACGCTTTAACTTTTGCACCTTCGTCTAAGAAGCTTTTTGCGTGTTTCAACTTAAAGTTATAATCGTGGTCGTCGGTTTGTGGTCCGAATCTTATTTCTTTTACCACAATTTTCACAGACTTTGATTTCTGTTCTTTCTGACGTTTCTTTTGTTGGTAGATGAACTTCTGATAATCAGATATTCTACAAACAGGAGGAGCAGCATTAGGTGAGATTTCGATTAAATCCAAGCCTTGTTGTTGTGCCATTCGTAGAGCTTCAGCCGTTGGATAAACTCCTTGCTGAACGTTATCGCCTACAAGACGAACCTCTTTTACTCGAATTTTATCATTTACTCTGTACTGATCTTTTAGATTGTCTTTCTTCATTAAAAATTGTTTGTTCTCCTATTATTAAGTTATTTGTTACTGCCATTGAGTCATCTGTCTCTCTACCTCTTCATTCAAAAGCGCGGCAAAGTTAGTAATTTTCATTGAACCAACATCACCTTCTCCGTGTTTTCTTACAGAAATTTCATTATTTTCGGCTTCTTTCTCTCCAACGATGAGCATATAAGGTATTTTTTTCATTTCATTGTCCCTTATTTTACGCCCTATCTTTTCATTTCTATCATCTACAGTAACTCTAATATCGTTATCTCTCAACTCTTGAGCTATTTTTTCGGCGTATGCATTAAACTTTTCACTAATTGGAAGTATAACTGCTTGGTCGGGTATTAACCACAAAGGGAAATTACCTCCTGTATGTTCTATCAACACAGCAACAAAACGTTCCATTGAGCCAAAAGGCGCACGGTGAATCATTACTGGGCGGTGTTTTTGATTGTCCGCTCCAACGTATTCAAGTTCAAAACGTTCTGGCAAATTATAATCTACCTGAATTGTCCCTAACTGCCATCTTCTACCTAAAGCATCTTTCACCATAAAGTCTAACTTAGGTCCATAGAAAGCAGCTTCGCCAAGCTCTACTCTTGCTTTTATGCCTTTTTCTTGACATACTTCTATAATTGCATTCTCTGCGCTTTCCCAGTTTTCGTCAGAGCCTATGTATTTTTCTCTGTTTTCGGGGTCGCGTAAAGAAATCTGAGCTTCGTAATCGGTAAAGTTAAGAGCTCTGAATATTATATGAATAATTTCCATTACCTTAACAAATTCTTCTTTTACTTGTTCAGCCGTACAGAAAATATGTGCATCATCTTGAGTAAAGCCTCTAACACGAGTCAATCCGTGTAGCTCTCCACTTTGTTCGTAACGATAAACAGTTCCAAACTCAGCCAATCGAAGTGGCAATTCTTTATACGAACGAGGAAATGCTTTGTAAATCTCACAGTGGTGAGGGCAATTCATAGGTTTCAACAAATACTCTTCACCTTCTTCTGGTGTATGTATAGGTTGAAAAGAGTCTTTGCCATATTTAGCGTAGTGCCCCGAAGTAACGTATAACATTTTGCCTCCAATATGAGGAGTCATTACTTGTTGATAACCATATTTTTGTTGAATTTTTTTCAGAAATTCTTCAAGTTTTAGTCGCAACTGAGTTCCCTTAGGCAACCAAAGAGGGAGTCCGGCTCCTACATTCTGAGAGAATGTAAATAGCTCCATTTCTTTACCTACCTTACGGTGGTCTCTCTTTTTAGCTTCTTCAAGAATTACAAGATACTCATCAAGCATCTTCTTTTTAGGGAAAGTAATACCATAGATGCGAGTTAATTGTTTTCTTTTTTCATCGCCTCTCCAGTAAGCTCCTGCTACCGACATTAGTTTTATTGCTTTGATAGACGAAGTGTCTTGCAAGTGAGGACCGCGACAAAGGTCGGTAAAGTTACCCTGTGTATAAGTTGTAATTGTTCCGTCGGCTAACTCATTTATTAATTCGGTTTTATAAACTTCATTTTTATCACCGAAAAACTTCAACGCATCTTGCTTTGTTATATCTCTACGATTGATTGTTAGTTTTTTAGAAGCAAGTTCTTGCATTTTCTTTTCTATTGTTGCAAGGTCTGAGTCTTTAATTGTTACACCTTCTCCCGGATCTACATCATAATAGAAACCGTTTTCTATAGCCGGACCTATTCCGAATTTAATATTAGGATACAATTCTTGCAAAGCTTCAGCCAACAAGTGCGCCGATGTATGCCAAAAAGCGTGCTTACCTTCTTCGCTATCCCATTTAAATAGTGTTACGCAAGCATCTTGGTTAATTTCACGGGTTAAATCCCAAGCTTCACCGTCGACATCTGCCACTACTACGTCCTGCGCTAAGCGAGAACTAATACTTTCTGCTATTTTTAATGGAGTGATTCCTTTCGCATATTCGCGAACGGAACCGTCCGGAAATGTTATCTTTATCATATTATTATAAAAAAAGAGCTACAAATAAGATGCAAAGATACAATAAAAATCACATATTACATCATTTGCCCTCGAAAATGGATATTACAAAAACAGAAAATAGTATTTCAACGCCAAGCAACTATTCAGCCATTCGATTGAATTATTGAAAGTCCCCGTAGGCAATGCTTCGCTCGCTATACAACTATTGAAGTAACGTTAACTTTTAACTACGAGTTTGCTCGCTTGTCGCCTTATCTCTGGAGACGCGGCACACCACGTCTCTACTGTGCATTGCGATTGGCTTCGCTTTGCGCTAACTTTTAGTTTTTATCTTTTAGTTTTTAACTTGTGAAACACAAAGCTTCACTTAGGGGCTTCTCTCTACTAAGAGACCCCTTGACTCTCTACTAAGAGAGGAGAGGTCTCTCTACTAAGAACGGCGGGGTGTCTTAAGTATAAAGACGGGGAGGTTCTACTAAGAGCTGCATCGGGTCTCTAATAAGAAGCAGCTCGCCTATCTACTAAGAACGAACGGGGGTATCTAGTAAGAAACAACTCGCCTATCTACTAAGAGCGATGAGGGTGTTCTTCTAAGAAGCGGAGAGAGAGCTCTATTAAGGGCGACGAAGTGCTTCGCAAGAGAGATAGAGCCGTACATTTGTCCACTCGCTCACTTTTACGCTCTTCTCCGAGAGTTAAGCAATTACGGATAGTTGCCTATTGATGCGGTTTGCTTACTCTCTTGCCTCTTCTCTTAAATGACACAAAGGGTCGATAATATCAAAATAACATCAAAAATAGAAGTATTGCGAAAATAAGTAAGTCGAGAAAATGTCAAGAATTTGGGTGAAATAGAAAAAAGAAAGATAAAGCTTTCGCCGAATAGTGACTAAAACCACACATTCTATATAGGAACTCAAACAGTTAAAGAGCCCAAAATATGGTTAAAGCTACCAGACAATTACTCTCCCAACATTCTCTCCTGACGTGTAGGTTCAGGAGCTTGTTTTTCGTTTTCTTTATCACTACCCGAAGTTTTACTTCCTTTACAAGCAAATATACCTACCGTAATAAATATAAAAACAAACAATTTACTTATAGTATTCATATTCGATTATTTTTTATAAAATTTCCCATTGTAAACTCCCGACGGCATCTCTACTATTATCACATAAACACCTGTAGTTAGAGAGTTTACAGGTACTGAAACAACTCCAGAAGTATTGACATTTTTATCGATAAGTTTTTTACCCGATACGTCGAACACACTTATCGAATTAATATAATCGTCTAACGAAACATACAAGATATCTTCTACAGGATTAGGGTATATGCTAATATTCTTGTCTTCTACTTCAACGGTTTCTATATCCAGCATTGGATCGGCATTATATTTTATACTTACGAAACAATTATCCTCTGGAGTAAACCAATACGCCTTAGATTTAAATCTATCTTCATAGTAGACACCTATCTTCAAAATTCCATATTCTTTAGCCGGTGGATTAGTAAAATAAAGCACTGTGCTTTCCGACTTTTCCAAAGTAATAGTTTGCACGTCAAACGATGAATAATTGGTTCCACTACCCACTGCCACATATATTTTGCCTGTATATTTATCTCCAAGATTTTTTATGGGCACTTTCAACTTAAAAGTATTAGGCGTTACATCATCATTTCCCGAAGAAAAAGATATTGGAGCTGCCAACTGAAGACTTACTATTTTATTAGAAGTCAAAACAAATTTTGCCTTAATAGGATTCTCAGCATTTAGCACTTTAGAAGCCTCCTTAAAATTGTTTGTTTCATCATATAATAAGTACAAATCATAGTTAAAAGCTGTCTTTTTGCAACTACCCGAAATCAAAAACTCTTTTGTTTCGCCTGCTGCCAAAACAATAGGCACATCTTTAACAAACGTTTCCGCCCCCGATGTATCGTACGCTATAGAGATAAAAGAGTTATACTCCCCTCCTCCTGTATTTTTAAGAGTAAACTTCAAGTAATCTGTTTCAAGTTTATATATTTCTTGAACTTCCGAACTTGACACAAATTCAAGCTTAGGAATATCCGTTGGCTCTGTAAATTTAATATTCAAAGAAGAAACTTCTACATTATAGTATCCTATAGCACCCGATTTCCCTGTTACAATAGTCCAATCCGACTGATCTTTTGCTTTACAAACCACATACATTTTGTATTTTCCATCTGTAAGATTCGTTAATTTATCTGAGAATTCTAAACTTGTCCAACCGAAACCACTTGGCAAACCTTCAACGCTCTGAGACGCCATTGTTACAACCGTATTATTTGAACTCACAAAGCCTAATGCAACATGTCCGTAAAAAGAAGCAATACCATTATTTGTAAGAGTATTTGCCACTACACTTATAGAAGACATTCTGGTTGTTTCTTTAGCGGTGTTTAATTTTAGAGTTTCTAAGCCTAACTGACTTACAGGAGTTGCACTTCCTTTATTTGGTTGAATACCTGTATATATTTGTTGTCCTCTGTTATAAGAACCGGCTCCTGCTCCTATACCCGAAGTTCCAGGAGACAAAGCCGACAACTCATAGTAACCATCGGCATATCCCGCCCAGCCCCAATTAAAATGGAATAGTCCGTTTTCGTCATAACCGTCACAAACAAAAGCGTGACCTGATTTATAGTCGTCGCTATACCCCGAATACAAAACAGGACGAGCAGCACTCAATTCTTTTTTAATAATATTTTCCCATTCTGATTTTGTAAGAGAATTTCTAACATACGATAAAATGTTTTTATCGTAATCGAAGTACGACACTAATGCTTTCATCATATTACTACCATACGCCCCACTTGTTGAACCGTAAGTTGTCTGAGCTGAAAAACTAACGTGATACATTAATTTGGCTATTTCCAAAGCCTGTTCGTTCGCTTTATCAATCGAAGGAGAATAAACATTAGCAAGCTGACTCCAGTCGTAAGTTGCATTTGCAAAGTTAATAGTCCTGTTACTTCCCGCTACTTCATAAGTTAACGAACCGTTACCTTTTTTAGGCCATTGATAATACGACATTATTTGAGCACCAGCAACCGCCGTACACCCAACTACCGCCGTTGAACCATCAATCACAGGGCAAGAATTATTATATGGTGCGCCCTGATCCCATTTTGCTTTCACCAAAGGTTTAACATAATCAGCATAAGAACGTTCATCGACTCTTAAATCTACGGGGGCTTCCAGAGACACTTCCTCTCCTACCGCATTTTCACATAGATAATCTAACTCTGTTTCATAAACAGACAACCAATATTTAAGGTTATCAGGAATTTCATTAATGTCAAATTTATTATTATCTGAATAAGCCAACACTTGTTTAGCTCTCTCATCGCCAGAAACAATAATAAACCCACTATTATCACCAATATTATAAACATAGTAATATGGTTTTTCTATTACCGTTGGAGTCGAACTATTTTTCATAGTTGGAGCATAAACAAGCTTAACAGTCTCCAACTTGCCGTCATTATCAGCTTTCAACGTTGTAATACTTTCACTAAAAAATGATTTAGCAATATCTCTTGCTTCATTTTCTGTTCTTAACTGAGCCTTCACACTTATGCAGCTCAACAATAACACACTGATTAAAAAAAATAGATTCTTCATTGTATTAATTATTTGTCATTTTCTTTATTATACTGTAAGCACTTGCCAAACCCAACTCTCCTGCCTTACTTAAATCCTTAATACCTTTATCTATATTCCCCATAGATAAATACAACAATCCTCTATTGAAGTAACATTCAGCAAAGTCTGGATTAATTGTTATTGCCTTATTATAATCTTCTAAAGCTGATATATAATCTTTCTGAATAAATTTTATGTTTCCTCTATTAAAGTAGGCGTAAATAAATTCAGGGTTAAGTTTTAACACTATATTGTAATCATTTATGATAAGATTAAGTTCGTAAACAACCTTATCATCTTTACTTTGTTTTATATCTTCATTGAACTTAGATGTACTTTTTTTGTTTGTTGTCTCAAAATACACTGAGCCTCCTGTTATATTTCCATCATAATTATTTATTTCCAATTGTTTATAGCGAACGGCGGCTCTATTAAAGTAAGCCAATTCGAATTCAGGATTAAGAGAGATAGCTCTATTAAGATCGTTAATAGCCTCAGACAGGTCGTGCACTAACATAAAATCTATAGCTCTTCCAAATACAGAGTTAGCATCTAAAGGATTTCTATCTATTGCAAGAGAATGATTATCTATGGATTGAAAATGGTATGCCACCTGAGTATCAGTTAATGGTTCTTCACGATTAACAACCTTAAGTTGCAAAGGCAATACTTTTTTGTTATTAAATTCAGATATAGTTTTATCTTTATTAGATGTGTATTTGTTAATTTCGTCAACCTTTTCGTAATATGTTATTAAGAATTGAGGTTCCAAATCAACTTTAACTTGTTTGTCTTGCACTCGTCCTCGTATTTCACTGTCATATTTTGATTTTATTTCCTCCTCTTTATCATAAATGACCAACTTCTTAAACTTGGCTATATTTTTATCAGAGCTTTCGCGGACTTTATCTTCTTCAGATGCTTCATATTCATTTATATCCAAAACCTCTTTACCTGTTACTATCTTTCCTTGTTCTCTTTGTTTTCTTAAATCTTGTTCTAAATCATACGCAAACCAATAATCCTTATCGGCTCCCTTTATGTCATTAAGCTTTCGTTTAACTTCCGATCTGAAATAATATGCCGGCACGAAGTTAGGATATTCCTCTATTATAACATTTAGATCTTTAATCGCATCTGTATTATTGTTAGTTTCTTGATTTAGGAAAGCTCTATTGTATATAGCTTGAAAATTATCTGGCTCTAACTCTACAATCTTATTAAAATCATCTAATGCACCATACACATCTCCGACCTGCGAACGAAGTAAACCTCGATTAAAACGAGCTATTAAATTATTAGGTTCTAAATCGACAACAATATCGTAATCCGACATAGCCCCTCGTAAATCATTATTATAAAAACGAGCTAAACCTCTATTGATATGATAACCTGCCTTATTTGTTTCGTAATATATTGCCTGATCAAAATCTCTCAAAGATTCTTCATACTTTTCAGAATGCAGATACAGTAAACCTCGTTGAGCGTATAGGGGAGCATAATATTTATCTAACTCTAATGCTGTGTCGTAATCCTTAAGTGCAGCAACAGTATCGCCCTTCTCTACATTAATCATTCCTCGAGTAAAGTAGGCCTGCATATACTTAGAGTGATAGTTTATTAGTGTTTTTATGGTTTGTAATGCGTTGTCATAATCTTCCATTTGAGCATAAGCTATTGCTTTATTCAAGAGCATATATTTATCTTCAGGACGAGACTCTAATCCTTTGTCATAATCTTCTATCGCTCCTTGATAATTCTTCAGACTTTGTCGCGCAGCTCCTCTATATTGATAAGCATATACATAAAAAGGGTTTATTCCCAAACATACTGTAAGGTCATTTTCGGCACCACTGTAATCATCTAAATAGAATTTAGCCATAGCCCTGTATAAGTAAGGCTCTGCTAAGTATGGTTTTGATTTTATAACTTGATTGAAGTATTGAATAGAAAGCACATAATCTTCGAAATACAAGGCATTTTTACCTATAGCAATCACTCTATTAGTGTTTACTTGTGCTGTTACTGGTACTAACACCGAAGTTAGTAAAACGAAGATTAGTGTTTTGAATATCTTCATAAAAAAGACATAGTTACTTTATAATACTATTCCTCATGATAATACGAATTATGTTTTAGATAATAAGAGCTTTTACCATAATATCTCTTCATTCCGTAATAACCATCTTTTATATTAACATCATTATAAACAACAGCAATATTCTCGACATTATCTTCTTTCAATTCTTTTATAGTATACTTCAAGAAGTTTCTATTTGTTTTTTGATTTCTCACAACAAAAAGAAGCACATCTACAAGTTTAGCTAAATAATGAGCATCAGACACTAAACCTACAGGGCTACAGTCTAAGATTACATAGTCGTATCTTTCCAACAGAGTATTTATTAACTCTTTAGTTTTATCTGTCCTTACAAGCTCACTCGGATTAGGAGGAATAACTCCTGCAGGTAAAATATCAAAATTATATTCTTCTGAATGAACTATAATATCATCTAAATCCACTTGCCCAATAAGATAATTAGAAACCCCTTTATTCTTATCTACACCTAACGAACGAGAAAGAGCAGGACGACGTAAGTCAAAGTCAACAACAACTGTTCGAGCATTGCTTATCTCATAGATTGAAGCCATATTCAAGGCTATAAAAGTCTTACCATCTTGAGGCTCAGTAGATGTAAGTAGCATTGATATTGGCTTTTCTTTCTGAGCTATATATTCCATTCTTGAACGCAAATTTCTAAATCCTTCAGTAAAACTTGAACGAGGGAAATGCTTAACAACAATTTCTTCTTTCTTTTTAGACTTCTCTATAGTTCCTATAATCGGTAATTGAGTTATTTTCTCTACTTCTTCTCTCGATTGAACCGAATACTTAAACAATAACTCTTTGCATATTATATACACTAAAGGTATAAGGAAGCCTATAAGAAGATAAAATACATAAACAGATTGTCTATCTCCAGCATTAGTAACACCAATAAGTCTAGGGTTATCAATTACCAGATTATCTGCAGTATTCGATGCCTTTTGTATTTGACTTTCCGTTCTCTTTTGCAACAAATAGTTATGATAGGTTTCATTAATTTGATATTTCTTCTCCCTAGTCATTAATTCTCGTTCTTGTTTTGGACGATTTTTTAATTCCGCATAAACTTTATTATATCTACCATTAACATCTTTTGCTTCCAAGTCTATTGTAGATTCCAGAGTCCTCAATAAATTTTTTATATTTCCTTTAACCTCCGCTATTCTTGTCTTATTCTTTGAATATCTGGGATTACTCTCACCTAATAGATTCATTTCTCTTACAAGCATATTATACTCTGTTATAAAAGCTACAAGTGGAGGACTTGACACATTAAAAGCCGTAGGATCAGCAGTTATTTCTCCGTCAGAAGTATCTAACGATTTAGACAAAGACGATAGATGTTTACGACGTAATTCGAGTTGACTAATTTGATTTGCCAAATCCTGTAAAGATTTATTCTTACTTGTCGATTCGTCTTGAGTGGAATATAAACCAGTGGAAGCCTGAAATGAATTAAGAGCCGAACCTGACGAATCAATTGAATCTTGCATTATTGATATTTGTTCAGCTAAAAAATCTATAGACTGTTCAGCTGTAGTATTTTTACGCTCTAAATTTTCCTCAAAAAATTTATTGTTTAATATATTTAAGAAATCTAAATCACGTTCTGCAACTTTGCCCACAACAGCTATTTCAATAACAGAAGCTCCCTCCATTATTATTTTAGAAGACATACTCCCTCTATAAAGATTCACTAATTGATTTTTAGATATAAATCTAAAATGGTATTCATAAGTAGGATAAACAAAAAAGTTTGTTTTACTTATAGTGGCATAGAATAAAGCATGTTGTATTTCTTCGTCATACTTACCATTCAAGGCAAACGGTTGAATATAATCATTGCCCATAAATGACACTTCATAATTTTCTTCATCTATTCCTTTTATCTTAAATTCTAAGCCATAAGCATTAGATGCTATATAATCCGTATTTATAGCTACTGGAGCATTTTTATAAAGAACTGTATTTTTGAATTTATGTTTAATATATATTTCATTAGTAATCTTCATTGAATCAACCACCCTCGAAATAAAATCATAGGATTGATACATTAACATTTGATTGTTAAATGTTTTATTATTTGCACTCACCATTGAGTTATTCGCAAAATTTGTACCTAATCCATTTTTACTCGTTTCTATTAAAACTGTAGTAGTGGTTATATACGTTGGAGTCCAAGATTTATTTTTCACATAGGCTAATCCTAACGCTATAAACCCTGCTATAACAAACCAATACCAATACTTTGCTATACTAATTATGAGTGTAACAATATCAAATGAGTTAGAACTAGTCTGATTAAATAATTGTTCAATAGACTGCTCTTCTGTATTTTTTTCTGTTTTATTTTTGATAGCCATAAAAAATATATTAATTATTAAATAAACTAACAGCCATTATTATTAAAGATAAAGGCGTTACTACAAACGACACGAAAGACGTAAACGAATCTATACGAAAGAATGAATTAGAATTAGTTGGTATATATATTACATCGTTAGGTTTGATGTAATAATATTCCGAACCTATAATCGACTCACTTCTCAAGTCGAAAGTCTTCACATGATCTAAACCATCACTACCTTGTCTTATTATTTTTATATGTTTTTTATCCCCAGTGTTAGAAATATCTCCTGCCATAGCCAAAGCTTGAAAAATATTCAAATTCTCTCTATAGAGATAAAATTGTCCTTTACCGCCATCTCCTTGTATATAAAAATAGTTATTTGATAACGAAATTTTAACCTCTGCGTCAAATATTATTTTCTTAAACTCAGATGTAAGTATTCTTTCTGCCTCTTTTAAAGTCTTTCCTACAATATTAATTTTACCCAAAGTCGGTAAATCAACACAACCATCATTATGAATTTGGTAGGTCATTGCATTATTAGATTGAACAGATGACGCTCCTCCTTGAGAACCATTAAATAAAGCCTGTGTTTCTTCATCTGATGTCATAAGATAATAAATAATCTCATCATTCACACAAAGTTTATATTCTTCAAAAGGGACAGATGGATATACAACATTAGTATCCTGAAGATATAATTTTTGCTTATTAGTTATACAAGAGGGTAATAACAGCGTTGTTATTATTATTAATAGAATATTACGATACAATTTTCCCATCATTCATTATTTAGTTAAGTTGTAAATCATAATGCCTAAAGATGCTACTGATGATACTATTGCAAAAATAGCTCCAAAAGAATTTATTCCGAAGAATTGTTTCTTCATTGGTTGAATGTATATTATATCATTAGGCTGTATATAATAAAACTCTGAATTAACCACATCTGAACTTCTTAAATCAAATGTTTTAATAAGAGTACCTTCTTTAGTTTCTCTAATTATTTTTACGATGGAACGGTCTCCATAAGGTTTTATATCGCGACTTTGCGAAAGAGCTTGAAATATAGTCAAATGTTCTTTATTTATATTATAACGTCCAGAGTTCGACTCTCCAATAACACTATAATATCTATTGGATAAATTAACATAAACATTACAACCTTCGTCTGTTAGTATTTCTTCTTTTATTCTTTTTTCAAGAGTTCCTTGAACTTCTTGTACCGTTTTATTGATTACTTTTATATCTCCAAGATAAGGAAAATAAATAGTCCCATCTGAAGAAACAGACAGAGTTCTTAATCTATCACCACTATCGGAACCATAACCTCCTCCCGTTCCTGAAAACAGACTAAACATAGCCGCTGCTTTTCTGCTATCAACAGGAACTGTTATTCTGACCATCAATTCATCTCCTTCTTTGATTGTATATTCCTCTATTTTCACATCTGAAGAACCTGAAATATTCCCTTTCCCTTCTTGCAATAAGTTAGTCTGTTTGGTTGTCAAACAAGATGTTAAAGAAAAGACAAACAGCAAAGCAAGTATTATATTTTTTATATTCCTCATTAAAGATTTACAGTTTAAATAGTTTTCTTAGAACGTTTAATTTTATACGAACAATTTACATTACCCGACATTATTTTGTTTAGCTTTGAACGTATCATTTGTTTTCTTATTCCACTGATATGATCTACAAACATAAGCCCTTCTAAATGGTCATATTCGTGTTGTATAACTCGAGCTTTATAACCTTCATAAACTTCGTCGTGGGGTTCTAAATTCTCATCTAAATACTGAATACGAATACGATTAGAACGTGCTACTTTTTCGTGAATATTAGGAATAGACAAACAACCTTCTTCCATAATTGCAGTTTCGTCGCTCTTTTCTATTATTCTTGCATTAATAAATGCTTTCTTAAAATTAGCACAAGAAGGGTCTTGCTCTTCACAAGGGGTTAAATCAATCACTAATATCCTATCCTCCAATCCTATTTGAGGAGCAGCTAAACCAACTCCATCTGCTCTGTACATTGTTTCATACATATCTTCTAACAGTTTAACCAAATTAGGATAATCAACAGAGATGTCTTTTGTCTCTTTTCTTAAAACGGGATGTCCGTATAAATAAATAGGGTATATCATTATCTTTTCGTTTCCAAATACGTTTGTAATAAAATAGTGGCACTTAACATATCTACCAATCCTTTATTTTCTTCTTTTTTCTTTTTACCTATACCACTCTCTGCTATAGCGTGGTTTGCCAACACCGACGTAAAACGCTCATCAACCATTACAATATTTATATGTGGTATTGCTCTTTGTAATTTATCTTTCAGTTTACTAACACCTTCAATACTTTCCGAATATTCGTAATTCATCTGGCGAGGCTCCCCTAATATAAATAAGTCTACTTCGTTTTCTTTTATATAGTTCAATAAAAATGGGATAACTTTATGTGTTGGAATTGTATCTAAACCGCCTGCAATAATCCTTAAGGGGTCTGTAACTGCCAATCCCGTACGCTTTTTACCATAATCTATCGCCAATATTCGTCCCATTGAACTCGCAAAGGTATAAAAAAATATTTATATTCTATACAATGGAAAAAAAGAACCATTAGGTCTTTCGTCTCCAAACCTATCATTTAACAAATTATTATACTTTTTCTCATCACACACATAATTCCATTGCTTAAAAGAAAATACAGATTCAGAAAATTTCATCTTAAAATCGAAAAGAGAATCATTCTTTCCATCTCTTCCTCCACCCAAGTGAAACCATTTAATATTACGACCAACACCCAGCTTACGAGCCTCATCCCAAACCAGCTTTGAAGGACTCATAAACAAATACTCTGTTTTAGTTGCACTTAAATGGGCTTGCATTATCGAATTACAGAAAGAACACAAAATGCCTGAAATCGCCTCTCCCTTATAATATGCCAATAACACTACAGAGTCTATCTCTTTCAAAAATGTATAAAAGTATTCATTAGGAAAGAAATATTTAGACGACGCCGACACTCTTTTCATATTTTCCCTATACATACTCACAAATAAGTCCACGTCCTCTTTGCTTGTGGCTTCTCTAACCTCTACATTCATTTTCTTTAAGCGAGAAATCTGGTATCTCAACGAGTACGAATATTGTTTAACTTGCTGATCTTCGTTCTGCTCTAAATCTATAGCTATTGTTTTATTAGATTCTATCACCTCACCCAGCCCTTTAATAAGCGTAGGCTGCATTGTAATAATAGGATGTAACGACGAATAAACTGATACTATTTTATTTTCTTCAAAGAAGGTTTTAAGTGCATTTTGGAAATATAAAATATTCTCTTGAGAATTAATTTCTTTTGAAGACAAAGGTCCTCCATACCCATAAACCGATGTTATGTCATAATAATCGGTATTGTTTATTTTTCTTTTAATAAAAGGAAAAGAGAAAGACGACGTTTCATTAGAATAATGAAACAAAAGAGGCTCGCCCGATTTATCCAGATTATGATATGAAGCTAAATGATAGAAATCATAATCACTCATCGACCGAATCACTTCATTCCATTTATTTTTATTATTAGCTGGTATGACTTCAATCATTAATAAGCGTTTTTTTCTCCTTTAAACATATTAATAACAGTAACAAACATAATCTTCAAGTCTAATAAAAATGACCAATTTTCTATATACCATACATCTAAACGCACACGCCCCTCCATCTGCTCTGTATTTTTAGTTTCACCTCTGTAACCATTAACCTGAGCCCAACCGGTTATTCCGGGCTTAACCAAGTGGCGAACCATATATTTATCTATTATAGAAGAATACAGTTCTGTATGTTTCAACATATGAGGACGAGGCCCTACAACACTCATATCTCCTTTCAATACATTATAAAACTGAGGCAATTCATCAAAGTTAGACTTACGAAGGAAATTTCCAATTTTAGTAGTACGAGGATCATCTTTTACGGCTTGCTTTTCATCAGAGCTATCATTCAATCTCATAGATCGGAATTTATAACAATTAAATTCTCGTCCGTATAGACCAGTGCGTTTTTGCACAAAAAACACAGGACCCGGAGACGACAACTTGATTAAAACACCTACAACGACAAATATTAAAGGGAAGAGAGTACACAAAAAAAGCAAAGAGAAGGTTATATCAAACACTCTCTTTATAAATTGATTATACACAAACTGTAAAGGCTCTGAGCGAACCCCCATAACGGGCATCGATTCTATACTTTCCAGCGTTAGTTTCTTTTTTACATACCTCGAAAATTCAGGAATCAAATAAAATCGTATCATATTCTTTTCCGCAAAATTAAGGAGATTAAGTATCTTTCCATCTTGCGAATTGGGCAATGTACAATATATTTCATCTATAGAATTCTCGCTAACATAATCATTAACCTCGTGAGTCATTCCCAGATAATTAGGAAGAGTGTCCTTTAATAATATATTATCATCAAAAAAGCCACAAACATGATAACCATAAGCTAAATCTTTTTTCATTTCAGCGTATAGGTTAAGTCCATTTTTACCAGCTCCTATTATTATAACTTTTTTGTAATTTTTTCCGTATCTTCGGTATGCTTTCAGAACTTCACGAGCCAACACTCGCCATACAGTAAACAGAACAAACAATGCAAAATAGTAACCAACAACAAACGACACTGGATAGCTACTGCCCAATTTGATAAAGAAAAGACAGCAAATAAAAATCACAGCATGGACAGCAACTAAATACAACGAACGTTGGACTACTTTATCCGTAAATATTACAGGCTCGTATAGTTTTACAGGCACCATAGATACCGAAAACAAATAGCTAAAATTAAGAAACAGAACTATTACATTCAATTTCGATGCAAATTCAACAACATCATAAGTAGCAGTCAAATTATACAATAGAAAGAATAAGCCATTGATAATAATTAAATCACATATAATTATTATCCACTTAATTAAAAATCCATATCCGTCCTTTGTCTTTACCATTCCTAAAACTAAAGAGATATACAAAAGTAAGTTATAAAACTAAAATAGACAATACAATTCATATTTTATTTAGATATAAAGCAAATACATTCCATTCATCTTGGCTGAAAATATATTTTTTTGTACGTTTGCAGGTTAAATAATATAATCTATGACAGACAATAATAGTTTCATCAATTCAATACCCCCAGTTACAAAAAACATTTTAATTATTAATTTAATTGTTTTTGCGGCGTGCAATCTATTGAAAGCAGTTCCTTTAAGTTTGATATTAGCCATCAAACCCATAGGTTTAGGTTTTTCCGCATATCAGTTAATAACATATATGTTCACTCACGTCGATTTCGGACATTTCTTCTTTAATATGTTTGCCGTTTTTATGTTTGGACGCATAATAGAAAGTTACTGGGGAACTAAAAGATACATAATCTATTATTTAGTTACTGGTATTGGTGCCGGTCTTATCCAATTATTAGTATGTTTTCTAACTGGAAGTTTTGCTTACACCATTGGCGCATCTGGTGCTGTATTCGGGTTACTGCTTGCTTTCGGAATGCTATTCCCCAATGCACCTATATACATAATGTTTATACCAATACCTATTAAAGCTAAGTATATGGTTATTGGATATGGAATTTTAGAACTTCTTTTCGGAATTTCAGATAGAGCAGGAGACAATGTTGCTCATTTTGCCCATTTAGGAGGAATGTTATTCGGCATTTTATTAATCTTTTATTGGAAAAAGAAAGGAGCAAACAATGGCAACGGATTTTATTACTAATATAGAACGCTTTTTCAAACAGAAATCTGTTTTATCAAACTTAATAGCCATAAACATTATTATCTTTTTGGTTATTAAGATAGTAAGTGTCATTCTGCTTTTATTTAGAATAGATGCTTTTGCATTTTTACAACTATTAGAATTGCCTGCATCTATAACCTCTGTACTATACCGACCTTGGACTCTCATAACCTATATGTTTACGCATTTAGATTTTTTTCACATATTATTTAATTTACTGTGTTTATATTGGTTCGGACAAATATTCCTTCTGTTTTTCAAACCCAAACAACTTGGAGGATTATATATATTAGGTGGAATAATGGGTGGACTATTGTTTATCTTATCCTATAATCTTTTCCCTTATTTTAATCTTTTAATTAAATGGTCTTTTTTGAAGGGAGCCTCTGCTTCTGTTATGGCTATAATATTTGCTTGCGCTATTTACAAAAAAGATTTCGAAGTTCGACTTATGTTTATAGGAAATGTAAAACTGATATACATAGCCTCGGCTTTATTTATTTTAGATTTCATATATATAATTTCTGATAATTCGGGAGGACATATAGCTCACATCGGCGGAGCCCTTACTGGTGTTTGGTTTGCTCTTGCATATACAAAGAAAGTTGATATTACTCTATACATCAACAAGGCTATAGATGCTGTAGTTGATTTTTTCACTAAAAAGCCGCAAAAGACGAAAGTTAATACCAAGCACAAACGCCCCGAGACTGATTACGAATACAACAAAAGAAAGAACGACGAAAAAAAAGAAATAGATATTATTCTTGGAAAGATTAAAAAATCTGGATACAATAGCCTTAGCGAAAAAGAGAAAAAGACTTTGTTCGACGCTAAAAAATAAAATATGAAAACATTCAAAAAGTTTGCTCTAACAGTTATAACTTTAGTATTTATATTAAGTATTATCGTTTTATTAATATCTGCTTTTTCCGATAGAATATCCCCTCTCAGGAATGTATATATATCTTTCTTTGGTCTATTTTTCCCTTTCATTTTAGGTTTCAATATTTTATTCTTGATAATATGGGCTATATTTAAGAAATGGAAGTATGTCGCAATATCCTTTTTAGTATTAATTATATGTAGTGGATCAATAAGAGCGTATTTCCCGATTAACTTCCCTAATAAAGAGATTCCACAAAACAGCATCAAGGTATTGACATACAATGTTATGAGATTTGAACATCTGAGAAAACATTCTACAAAAGAACCAAACCCGATTTTAGAATACGTAAAAGAACAAGACCCTGATATAGTTTGCTTTCAAGAGTTCGCCTTTTCTGAGCAAGATAATTTTCTGACAAAAAAAGATATTATCAAGGCTATTGATATGCCATATCATAGTATTTTATTTCCGAAACAACATAGTTCCAACGGATTAGCAATATTTTCTAAATACCCTATCCTGTCCGCCAGACTATTACCTATAAGTAGCGAATACAATGGTGCCGGAGTATACGATTTAGACATAAACGGCAAAAAGGTTACACTGGTTAATAACCATTTAGAATCTAACAAGCTATCAGGAGAAGATAGAACCACTTACTACAATATGACGACTAAAGACATTAACTCTCAGAAATTAGAAGCTTTCACTCATTTAATGTTCAGGCGATTAAGACCTGCATTCAAGAAAAGAGCAAGGCAAGCAATAGCTGTTAGAGAATATCTCGATAAAACAGAAAATGAATATATTATTGTATGCGGAGATTTTAACGACACTCCTGTATCTTACGCTAAACACAAAATAAAAGGAAACTTAAAAGATGCTTTTGTCGAAAGTGGCTCTGGAATGGGAATTACATTTAACCGTAATCGCTTTTACTTTAGAATAGACAATATTTTATATAGTAAAAATATGAAAGCTTATAACTGCTCTGTAGGAACTCTGAAAAATTCAGATCACTACCCCATAGTTACTCATCTCGAATTTTCTGAATAAAAAACATCACCGTTAGACAAAAGATTTCTGTTATTACGAAATTAAGCTAAGAAACTGTTTCTAAGCCATTTTATTGAGAGTTTAACCTCGTGTTATTGTTGTATTTTTATCTTAAAAATGCAAAGCTTCACTTAGGGTCGTCTCTCTTAGTAGAGACCCCTTGTCTCTCTACTGAGATAGGCGAGGTGTCTCTACTAAGAACGGCGGGGTGGTTCTACTGAGAGAGATTAGGCGGTTCTACTAAGAGAGACATCGGGTATCTCCTAAGAAGCAGCTCGCCTTTCTACTAAGAGCGACAGGGGGTATCTACTAAGAAGCAACTCCCCTATCTACTAACAACGACAAGGGGTTTCTTATAAGAAAAAAAAAAGGTTGCAAAGAACAACCTCTGCAACCCTTTCTACTTTATCCTAACTATTCTTACGAAAGTCCTTCTATTTCTCCATTAACTATATCTATATGTACAGCTTGCGGAACTTTAGGCAATCCTGGCATACGCATTATTTCTCCCGCTATGGCTACAATAAATTCAGCTCCGTTATTTATTACGATATCATTTATTGTTAGTTCGAAATCCTTAGCTACACCATAAGCTTTGGCATCTCCAGAGAAAGAATATTGAGTTTTTGCTATACATACAGGATAATGTTCTATATCCATAGCACTAACTATCTTTAATTTCTTATTTGCCTTACTACTAAACTGAACCGATTTAGCACCGTAAACCTCTTTGGCTATTTTCTCTACTTTAAGTCTGATAGGATCATTTTCTTCATAAGTAAACTTAAGCTTAGCTGAAGGATTATTCTTGATTGTATCTACAACTACATTAGCCAACTCTACAGCACCCTTGCCTCCTTCAACAAATGCATTGTTAACCGCAAAACCTACACCTTTTGATTTACAATATTCGCCAACCAATGCTATTTCGTCATCTGTATCAAAAGCATATTTATTGAAGGCAACAACTATGCTTTGTCCTAAATTACTTATATTTTCAATGTGTTTACCTAAATTTTCAAAACCTTTGGTCAAACCGTCTTTGTTAGGATTTTTAATATCTTCAACAGAAACACCACCGTGCATCTTCAAAGCCTGAGATGTAACCACAATTACTGTAAGTTTAGGTTGTAATCCCGCTTTACGACATTTAATATTAAAGAATTTCTCTGCTCCCAAATCAGCTCCAAAGCCCGCCTCAGTAACAACATACTCTCCGAAAGAAAGTGCCATTTTAGTTGCAATAATAGAATTACAACCATGAGCAATATTCGCGAACGGTCCACCGTGAACAAAAGCAGGAGTATTTTCTGTTGTTTGTACCAAATTAGGATTTATCGCATCTTTAAGAAGTACAGCTATTGCACCCTCAATCTTTAGATCTTTAACTTTAAAAGGTTCATCATTGTAAGTTATACCAAGAAGAATTTCTCCTATACGACGTTTCAAATCCTCCATATCTTTAGACAAACACAGGATAGCCATAATTTCAGAAGCAGGAGTAATATCAAATCCTGTTTCTGTAGGTATTCCGTTAGTGCGAGCTCCTAATCCTGTAACTATTTTACGTAAACTTCTATCATTAACATCAACCACACGTTTCCAGAACACACGCTTTAATGCCACATCACACTTACCTTGATTCTGATAAAGATAATTATCTAAGAGAGCAGTAATCATATTATGAGCCGAAGTGATAGCGTGAAAATCTCCTGTAAAGTGAAGATTTATACTTTCCATAGGTAACACTTGTGCATACCCACCGCCTGCAGCACCACCTTTCATACCAAAACAAGGGCCTAAAGAAGGTTCTCTAAGAGCAACTATTGCCTTTTTACCAATCTCTTTCAAACCCAAAGCCAAACCTATTGACACTGTTGTTTTACCTATACCTGCCTTTGTAGGAGTAATAGCTGTTACAAGAATAAGATTATTATCTTTAATCTTCTCTTCATCAATCAGAGAAATAGGAACTTTAGCTATATACTTACCATAGTTAAATATTTCTCCAACAGGAATATTAATATTCTCAGCTACTTCGTTGATTTGTTTAAGCTCTGCCTCTCGAGCAATTTCAATATCAGTTTTCATCTTTATAATTGTTTAATATTTCTTCAAGTTTTAATAATTCGTCTCTATATTGAGCTGCCTCTAAAAAGTCTAAACGCTTAGAAGCCTCCATCATCATCTTTCGAGTTTTATCAATAGCTTTAGATAATTGTTTCTTGTTCATCATACTAACAACAGGTTCGGCAGCAAGGTTCGACTTTTCTTCTTTTATTTCGTAAAGCTTTTTATTCTCACCTGTGTTTTTAATTAACGTTGATTGAGTAGTCTTTCTTATTTGTTTAGGAATAATACTATGTTCTTCGTTGTATTTTAATTGCTTCTCTCTCCTTCTTGTTGTTTCATCTATGGTTTTTTGCATACTATCGGTAATTTTATCGGCATAGAAGATAACTTTACCGTTGATATTACGCGCCGCACGTCCTGCTGTTTGTGTTAAAGAACGATGAGAACGCAAAAAGCCTTCCTTATCGGCATCTAAGATAGCAACAAGCGACACTTCGGGTAAGTCTAAACCCTCACGAAGAAGATTTACACCTATAAGCACATCAAATATTCCTTGACGAAGCTTTTCCATTATCTCTATTCTTTCCAAAGTATCTACGTCGGAGTGTATGTAAGCAGTGCGTATTCCCAACCTTGAAAAATAAGAATTTAGCTCTTCCGCCATACGTTTAGTAAGAGTAGTAACCAAGACTCTCTCTTCTTTTTCTGTTCTAATCTGAATTTCCTCCATTAAATCATCAATCTGATTTAAACTCGGACGAACTTCTATTATAGGGTCTAACAAGCCCGTAGGTCTTATAACCTGTTCAACAACAATTCCCTCACTCATCTCCAATTCAAAATCGGCAGGAGTTGCACTTATAAATATCTTTTGAGGAGTTAGCGACTCAAACTCGTCGAACGTAAGCGGACGATTGTCTATAGCAGCAGGCAAACGAAAACCATATTCTACCAAGTTTATCTTTCGAGAATGATCACCGCCATACATTGCTCGTATCTGAGGCACTGTAACGTGACTCTCGTCTATTATAGTTAAGAAATCTTTGGGAAAGTAATCTATCAAACAGAATGGACGACTACCTGCTGGTCGTCTATCAAAATATCTCGAATAGTTTTCTATACCCGAACAATAACCAAGTTCGCGTATCATTTCAAGGTCATAGGTAACTCTTTCGTATAATCGTTTAGCTTCCTGTTGCTTACCTATATCATTTAAGAATCTCACCCTTTCGCCTAAATCAACATCTATTTCTTGCACGGCAGAGTTTATCCTTTCTTGAGTTGTAACAAACAAGTTAGCCGGATATATATTATACTCATCAAATACTTCTAAAGATTGACCATCAAGAGGGTCGAAAGTATATATTTCTTCTATTTCATCTCCCCAGAAAACAATTCTAAGTGCCGTATCACTGTATGACAAGAAAACATCAACGGTATCTCCCTTCACTCTGAACTTACCTCTTGTAAACTCAATCTGATTTCTCGAATACAGTCCGGCAACCAATTTACGAAGAAATTCATTTCTTGAGAAAGTCATACCTCTTTTTATATAGGTAACATTCTCCTTAAAGTCTTCTGGATTTCCAATACCATATAAACAAGAAACAGAAGAAACTATGATAATATCCCTTCTCCCCGAAAGAAGAGAAGAAGTAGCAGACAACCGTAGTTTCTCTATTTCATCATTTATTGATAAATCTTTTTCTATGTAAGTATTTGAAGTCGGAATATATGCCTCTGGCTGATAATAATCGTAATAAGAAACAAAATACTCAACAATATTATCAGGGAAGAAAGCCTTAAACTCACTATACAACTGAGCAGCTAAAGTTTTATTATGACTCAACACCAATGTAGGTCTGTTAAGTTCATTAATAACATTAGCAGCAGTAAAAGTTTTACCAGAACCAGTAACTCCCAATAATGTTTGATATGGGAGTTGCTGGTTAATACCTTTTACTAATTCCTGTATAGCTTGAGGCTGGTCGCCCGTTGGCTTATAATCCGAAGTTAGTTTGAACTTCATTTAACAACATTGAGCCTCTTATCCACCAAGATAATATCTTCGGCTTTAAGATCGAACTTAATATTTTTCTTTGCTTTCAATTTGATAACAAATAAATCTTCAGAACCTTCAAGAGCATCTTTTTCGCCCATATTTACGAAAGTAGGATATAAAGCTTTTACACCATTAGAATGCAGACGGTCTTTTGTAAGATTTACCATCTCTTTCATATTCAAAGCTTCTATAGCAACAAATTCATAACTTTGAGCATCATAAGTAAGCGCAAAACTTAAAGCATTTACCGATTTAAGGTCTTTACCTTTAACAGTAATTTCCACATCATCGTTTGCCGAGTAATTTTGTTTTGATGCGCTTAACTCTATCACACCACTAAGAGAATCGATACGAGTATTTTCTACTCCGCCATCTAATTTAACAGCAACGTTAGAAATATCGTAAGCATCTATCAATCCGTTTTTGTTAATATCTCCTATACTTACATACTCAAAATCAGAGTCTACAGTTCTTAAACCTGTATAGTTCATATAAGAAGTAAGGTCGTTTTCGTCAACTTTCTTATCGTTATTAATATCTCCTGGTATATAGCTTTCAGTTCCTGGAACTTTGAATACATATATTTCTCTTCCAGAGCCATAATTACCTACACCTTCAGTAACCGAAAGTTTTATATAACGAGCTGTCGGACGGTCTTCAAAAGTAAACACCTTAGTTTCATTATCACGTTTCCATTCAAACTCACTAACCTCAGTCCAGTTTTCTTTATCCATACTATAAGAAACACTACCCTTAAGGATTGTTCCGTTAGAAGCATTTTCACGAGGAAGATAATGGAATTTATCTAACTGATTAACTGATTTCAAGTCCATTACAAGATCGAAAGGAATAGCATTAACACTATAACGAGTATGCCACAAGTCGTCTCCTTCTTCAAAGTCGAAAAGTTTAAGCAATGAGCGACCTTGATTTTCTACCGAAGTCTCTCCTACTATACCTGTTATTGCAAACTCAAGAGGATTAGATTTAGTAGTTGCCATAAATGTATTCCAATCAGAGTTCCCATCTTTATTAACAGCTCTAAGTTTGAAAGTATATTCAGTAACTGGCTCTAAGTTTTCGAACAATAATATTGGTTCTTTAATAGTAGAGTAAAGCATACCATCGAACTCTATTTCATAGAAATCAGCATTGTTTACAATATCCCAACTTGGAGCAAGAGTATAAGCAGTTGCATTTTCGTCTGTTACTTTTGCACTAATAGGAGCAGAAACAGCACCTGTTTTAGCAAGAAGCGTATTAGCTGGAGCAAACTTAAATCCTTCTACTTCCACTACAGTTGTATTAGCAGTAATATCAGTAGACGCTAACTTAACCAATACCTGAGCATTTTTAGTTATAACTACTTTCTCGAACTCACTACCCTTAGTTGCATATTTATTTAAGTTAGGAGTTGCATTATAGAAATAAACATTATTACCATTATTAAAGTCTTCTATAGAATTAACCTCAGTAAGTTTAATCTTGTTCTTACCTATTTTAGCAGAAAGTTTTTTAGGTTTTTCAGTAACATTAATAATTAATTCAGTTGCTTTATCTTTAACCAAACCATTATATTCTCCAACTGTAGGGTTGATAGTGATTGTTACCTTATCTTTATTTACCGAAGATTCGATAAGAGTAGAAGTTTCTTTACCTGCAATATATTCAGTTGTTTCTCCATCATCATCATATTCAGTAAACGAACTTTGTCCGTAAGGATACACTTCATACATACGAAGATTTTTATCAATATCTGCTAAATTATTGTTAGACTTTATAACAGGAATAATAGCACCGTTTTTAACAAATACAGGAAGTTTCCAAAGTGGAGCTTCAAAATTATTTATTATACAATTACCTTTATATATTTCTCCTGTAAAATAGTCTACCCATTCACCTTCAGGAAGATAAATACCATTACGAATATCATTACCAATAGTATCTGCTTTAGTTTCTTGATAGATAGGAGCAACCAAGAAATTAGGTCCGTACAAGAATTGATATTGAGTTGCCTTACCAAGAGTATAAGTATTAGGATATTCCAAGAACATTGCTCTTATCATAGGTAGTCCATCAACCGATTCTTTGGCTACACTATAAGCATAAGGCATAATTTCTGATTTCATTTTCAAGTACCAACGATTTATAGATGCTGCAGGTTCTCCTAAAGCTTGAGGATATTTAGGATTCGAGCCCCAACCGTCCATATTAAGTTGCATTGGAGTAAACGTTTTCCATTGGAAATCACGAACATTAACTGGTACGTTTTTACCTCCGAAAATACCGTCCATATCAGAAGATATATTTGGATTACCCGACAAGCCCGAACCTATATAAGTTGGGATATGAAAACGAATATATTCCCAAAGTCCACCTGTTTGGTCGCCCGACCAAATACCAGCATAACGTTGAGTACCAGCCCAACCATCTAAAGAAATAATAAACGGACGAGCATTATCGCCGTAGTATGTCATTATATTTGCAGCATCAGTGATACCATTTAATCCGAAAGAATAACCTGGACCAACCCACGCCACATCAGTTTTTAATACTCTAACTCCAGCATCGCGCACTTCTTTAACTATATCTCTTTGAAGTAAAGCCTCAATTTCTGGCTTAGGGTGAAGGTCTGACTGAGTCCACAAACCTATTTTAACTCCTTTGCTCTGAGCATAATCTGCCAAACTTCTTAAATTCTGAATATTACCATCAATAGTGCCTGTTTGTCCGTAACCAGCACCATAACCATCATTAGGTAAAATCCAACCTAAAGGCATATCATTATCTAAATAACGGTCGATAACTGCACGAGCCGAAAACTGATAATTATTTAGTTCTCCATTTAAAGACTCTTTTACTCCTCCATTATCTTTTTGACTTTCTTTATAACGCTTTCCATCTTCAAATAAGATGCCTGTACCTGTAGTATCCGCGACCCAATAGTCTCTATTATAAGCATTAAGGTGTCCTTGGTATAAACCAAACTTAGGGATTAAGGCTGGTCTTCCCGTTAACTGATAATAATCATTCAACAATGGCACAGCACCTTCGTTCACCATAAAGAATACATCTAAGTAAGTCGTTTCGTGATAAAGTTTAACAATACCTTTCTCTTCTGCTCCGAAATCGTATTTACCTTTTTTGAAAGTGTACCACATCATTGCATATCCGTTGGTAGACCAGTAATAAGGATTTGGCGAAGCAACACCACCATCAGTCCAACTATTTTGATTTTCTATAGCGATAGCTTTTCCTTTGTGCGAGAAACGTCCGTTTTGCACACCTCCACCATAAAAATACTCATCAGCATTTTCTTTTATAGTTATTGTAACTTTATTTTTCTGAAACAATACAGGTTCTGTAGTTTCAAACACTGTCTTGTTTGTCTTTTTATCTAACACCTTAATCAATAAAGTATTCTTATCTATACTTATTTCTACCGCCGATGTAGATATAGAAATTGCCTCACTACCATTATTAACGTCTAATTGAGTAAGGTTTTTTCTTGGATTATTAACTAAAATCTTAGCCTCTGGCTTAGCTTCCGGATCTCTTAAGATACCTCCCGCATTATCTTGAAATAAACGGAAGATATTATCTCCATAAAAATCAAACGTCATTCGTTGATTTCCATCAAGAACAACTTCTACTGTTGTCGGATTAATTGCTCGCGCACTAACAACTTTTGCATTTGCCACCTCTAAAGAAGATGCAAAAACAAGTCCACAGATTAACAAAGCAATAGTTTTTTGCTTTAAATCTTTAATTATATTCTTCATTATATCTAAATTAAGTAATTAATTAGCGCAAAGATAATGATAATATAGGAAAGTTAAAAACAAAAAGAACTAAGAGTGAAGAACTAAGAATTGCGACAAGCGCGGCAAATCGCAATGCGGCACTATACATCAACAACCGTAGGCAACGCTTCGCTCGCCATACGGCTATGAAACTGCTACCCTTTGGGTAGGCGGTAGCCCGAATGGGCTATACACCCATAACCTTAGGTGAGCGTAGCGTTACCTAAGGAGATAAGGTGTCGCTTCGCGCCAGTTCTTAGTTCTTCACTCTTAGTTCTTAGTTCTTAGTTTCATACTTTGAAACGATCCGTTTCTTGGTTTGATATAATTCGTTTCTCAGTTTGAAACTACTTGTTTCATACGGGTGAAACACTTTGTTTCGTACTAATGAAACTACCTGTTTCATACGGGTGAAACAACAGGCAAGAAAGTTAAAAGCTAAAAACTAAAAGTTGGCACAAACCCAACTGGTAGTCGCCGTTTTTATGTATAGAAGTAAAAGATATGATAGATTGCAGCAGTGTAAGTGTAGTTGTTGTTTCTGTAGTCCCATCTACACAATAACCTGTTGTAAAACATAAATAAAAACATTAAAAAGACTTACAAAAAGAATACCTTTGTAAATAAACAGGTTCATTACTTTAATAATTAAATTTCAGGTGTTATGAAAAAGTTCTTTTTGTGTTTTATTTGTGTACTGAGCATATATGCTTGTAACACTCAAAGTAGTATCTCTAATTTTACAAAGATAAGTGATACGTACAGTAAATTAGTTGAACAACCTAACAACTTAGATTGTCAACAAGCCTTTTTTGATGCTTTCCCTAATTCGTGGAATGAATTTAATATTACTTACGGATATTTCCCCGAAGATAAGTATGGCTCTACTTTACACTCAAATCTATATTCTCATTCGTACGACCATATTAAAGCATTGGGTAATCTAACTCTTATCGACGAATCGTTGTATTGTGAGAAATTAGTAGATATAGCTATAGGTGGAAGATGGGACGCCGACGGACCTAATCATTTCCAAGCACTTCTACATAATACTATGAAAAGTAAAGGCAACTTACTATTCGAGACAGTAACAAAAGAATACTTGAACACTTCTAAAGTTCTTTTTTGGCAATTCTACTGGTCGAGCCTTCTTAAAGTAAAAGAATACGAAGAAGAATTTAATTATCTATACAACTCAAACAAAGAAAAATACCCACAAGAAGTCGAAACAATGAAAGCTGCGTTTGATTTGTTTCACGGAAAAGTTGGAGGCACTCTTCCTTAATAGTTACAAGTTTATGTGATGTAAAAAACAAAAATTAAACAGTTTCTAATAGAGGTGCGTTTTTTATTATCAGTTTTTATTACTAATTTCGCCCGATATTTTATTAATTAATTTATTTACTCACAAATACTTTATATTAAATGAGAAAATGGAGGATTGAAGACTCTGCCGAACTGTATAACATTCACGGTTGGGGACTTGATTATTTTTCTATTAACGACAAAGGGCATATAACTGTAAATCCTAAAAAAGATGCCGCCTCTGTTGATCTTAAAGAGCTGATGGACGAGCTTACTTTGAGAGATGTTTCAAATCCTGTATTAGTACGCTTTTCTGACATATTAGATAATCGTATCGAAAAGATTTCTAATTGTTTTAAAATTGCAGCAGAAGAATATAACTATACTGCTAAAAACTTTATCATCTACCCTATAAAGGTTAACCAAATGAGACCTGTGGTAGAAGAGATTGTTAGTCACGGCAAGAAATTCAACATTGGTCTTGAAGCGGGTTCTAAACCTGAGCTTCACGCCGTACTTGCAATAAATACAAGCTCCGATTCTCTTATCATTTGCAATGGATATAAAGACGAAGATTATATTAAACTTGCCCTACTCGCTCAAAAGATGGGTAAAAGAATATTTATTGTTGTAGAAAAACTAAACGAATTAAAGTTAGTCACTGAACTTGCTAAAAAACTAAAAATAAGACCTAACATTGGCATACGCATTAAGTTGGCAAGTTCGGGAAGTGGCAAGTGGGAAGATTCAGGAGGCGATGTAAGTAAGTTCGGTTTATCTTCGAGCGAGCTTCTTGATGCTTTAGATTTTCTGAACAAACAAAATATGAACGACTGCCTAAAACTCATTCATTTCCATATAGGTAGTCAAATTACTAAAATTAGAAGAGTAAAGAATGCTCTTAGAGAGGCTTCTCAATTCTATGTTCAGCTTCACAACTTAGGATATGCTATTGACTTTGTTGATATTGGCGGTGGCTTAGGTGTTGATTATGATGGAACTCGTTCTTCAAGCAAAGAGAGTAGCATGAACTATTCTATTCAAGAATATGTAAACGACTCAATATCTACATTAGTTGATGCTTGTAACAAAAACAATATTCCTCAACCTAATATAATTACAGAATCTGGAAGATCTCTTACGGCTCATCACTCGGTTCTGATATTTCAAGTATTGGGCACCGCTACCCTACCCGAGTGGAACGATAATGAAGAAGTGCCTCAAGATGCACACGAATTAGTTGTTGAAATGCACAAACTATGGGACGAGATGAACCAACCTCGACTTATAGAAACTTGGCACGATGCACAACAAATACGTGAAGAATCTTTAGACTTATTCAGTCTCGGAATGCTCGACCTTAAAACAAGGGCTCAAGTAGAAAAACTGTATTGGTCTATCGCTCGTGAAGTTTATCAAATGGCTATGGATATGAAACACGCTCCTGAAGAGCTTCGTAAAATATCTAAAATGCTTCCCGATAAATACTTCTGCAACTTCTCTTTGTTTCAGTCGCTACCAGACTCTTGGGCTATAGATCAGGTATTCCCTATTGTTCCAATATCAAGACTGGAAGAAAAACCAAATCGCACAGCAACTCTTCAAGATATAACTTGCGACTCTGATGGCAAGATAGATAACTTCATTAATATGAAGAACTATACCTACCATCTACCAGTTCACGCTCTTAATAAAAAAGAACCTTATTATATAGGTGTATTTTTAGTTGGAGCTTATCAAGAAATATTAGGCGACTTACACAATCTTTTCGGAGATACTAATGCTGTGCATATATCTGTTAATAAAGACAGTTATCAGATAGAGCAAGTTATTGACGGTGAAACAGTAGCCGATGTATTGGAGTATGTACAATACAACCCTAAAAAGTTGGCTCGCACAGTTGAATCGTGGGTTATGTCATCTGTAAAAGAAGGAAAAATAAGCGTAGAAGAAGGACGTGAGTTTCTATCAAACTATCGTTCTGGATTGTATGGTTATACTTACTTAGAGTAATATGAAAATAATATCGTTCAACCTAAACGGAATACGGGCAGCTATAAGCAAAGGACTTTTTGACTGGTTAGAAACAGAAAGTCCTGATGTGTTTTGCATACAAGAAACCAAAGCTCAACCCGAACAGATAGACGTAATGACTTTCAAAAGTTTAGGTTATGAATACAACTTAATACATTCGGCACAGAAAAAAGGATATAGTGGCGTTGCTATATTTAGCAAAAACAAACCCGACAACTATTCCATCGGTATGGGACACGAATTGTTCGATAGCGAAGGAAGAGTTATTCGTGCCGACTTTGGCGACATCACTGTTGTTTGTGTTTATATACCCTCTGGCACAACTGGAGATATAAGACAAGCTGTTAAGATGGAGTTTCTCGAAGCTTTCACTCAATATTTATTGGAATTAAGGAAGGAAAGACCTAACCTTATTATATGTGGAGATTATAATATTTGCCACAAAGCAATAGATATTAACCACCCTGAGCGACATACTAAAACATCTGGATTTCTACCTGAAGAAAGACAATGGTTTGACGAACTAATAGAGTATGGTTTTGTAGATTCGTTCAGAGAATTTAATCAAGAAGCCGAACAATATAGTTGGTGGAGCTACAGAAGCAATGCCAGAGAAAAAAACTTAGGCTGGAGAATAGATTATCATATAGTAACAGACGCTCTTAAAGAGCGACTAAAGCACGCTGAAATACAACCGCAGATTATGTTCTCCGACCATTCTCCTGTAATCGTAGAAATTAAAGATTGAAAGAAAAGAGATTCAAATATTTTTTCATAATCACGGCAATAGTAATTTCTATTGCCTCTATGTGGATTACTAATGTTCTTGTAAGCGAATTAAAAGAAGAAGAACGCAAGAAGATGGAGCTATGGACTGAATCGGTTGCTCTTATTTCTAAACAAGCAATAAAAGAAGCTTCCAGCACCAGCTCAAGCACGGCAGACCAAGATGCGTTTAATAACTACGATAAGCTTATCACTAAATTCATAGAAGACAACACAACTATCCCCGTCATACTCGCTGACGAATATGGCAATGCTATTTCTGTAAGAAATATTGAATCGGACAAATTAAACGACCCTGATTTTATAGAAAAGAAAATAAAAAGCTTTCAAAAGAAAAGAGAACCTTTAGTTATTGAGTTTGACGAAGACTTTATCAACTATGTTTATTACGACGACTCAAGCGTATTAAAACAACTACAATGGTTCCCTTTTGTACAATTAGGAGTAGTTGGCATATTTATTATTGTTTCGTTTTTAGCCCTAAACAGCACAAAGAAAGCAGAACAAAACAAAGTTTGGGTGGGTTTATCAAAAGAAACAGCACATCAATTAGGAACTCCAATATCTTCTCTTATGGCTTGGGTGGAGTATCTAAAAACTAAAGACACCGACATAACTCTCTTGAACGAAATGGATAAAGACGTTCAGAGATTAAGCATTATAGCAGAAAGATTTTCTAAAATAGGTTCAAACCCTGAGCCTGAGGCTATGAATATACAAGAAGCTCTTGCAAATGCAGTAGGATATATTGAACGTAGAATATCTTCTAAAGTTGAGATAACAATAAACTACCCACAAGAACCTATAGATGTATTATTAAACGAATCTTTATTTGGTTGGAGCATAGAAAACATAATAAAAAATGCCGTTGATGCAATGGACGGACAAGGTAAAATTAATATAGATACACACATAAAAGGCAAGAAGTTAATTATAGACATATCGGACACAGGAAAAGGAATACCTAAATCTAAATTCGACACAATATTCAAACCTGGATATACAACCAAAAAACGAGGTTGGGGATTAGGTTTATCTTTAGTAAAACGAATTATAGAATCATATCTCAAAGGAAATATATACATATACAAATCAGAATTAGGCAAAGGAACAACTTTTAGAATAGAACTTAATCGCTATCTTTAGCAAGTAATTTGTTTTTGTTTTGTTTATATTGTATTTTTTCTTACCTTTGCGCAGTTTTAGCAGAAGCACTTTATAATAGTGGGAAAGTTTGATAAATATAAGATAGACTTAAAAGGTATTCGACAAGACTCTGTTGAGTATGAATACTTATTGGATAGTCAGTTCTTTACAGACATAGAAGGAGAAGACATACAGAAAGGAAAAGTAGAAACTTTACTTACCATTAGTAAGATAGACGAATTTTCATTTAGTTTCGACTTTCAATTCAATGGCTCTATAGCAATTAGTTGTGATAGATGTTTAGATGATATGAACTTCCCCATCGACACCACATCAAGGCTGGTTGTTAAATTAGGAGAAGATTACTCCGAAGAAAGTGATGATATTGTTACTATCCCAGAGAAAGAGGGAATAATAAACATCGCTTGGTTTTTGTATGAGTTTATAGCACTCGAAATACCTATTAAGCACGTTCACGCTCCAGGTAAATGCAATAAACAAATGGCTGCAAAACTAAAAAAACATACAGCTAAATCTGTAGATGAAGACGATGAAGCTTTTGACATAGATGAAGATGTAATAATTACAGACAATGATACAGAGGATACAGATCCTCGTTGGGACGAATTAAAGAAATTAAAAGACAATAATAACTTAAAAAACAAATAAAATGGCACACCCTAAACGAAGAGTCGGTAAAACGAGAAGAGACAAAAGAAGAACTCATTACAAAGCAGAACTTCCTCAGTTGGCTTTAGACCCAACAACAGGAGAATATCACTTATATCATAGAGCTCACTGGTACGAAGGAAAGCTATATTACAAAGGAAAAGTAATTATAGACCAAACGGTTGAAGCTTAAGCGTTTTGTTTGAAATAATAAAGAGCCCTAAAAGAAGATATTGTGATTATAAGTCTTCTGTTTAGGGCATTTTATATTAATAATTTTTCTTATGAGTAAACTTCATGCAACAATAACAGCCGTTGGAGGATATGTACCAAACTATCGTCTGACTAATGAAGAAATATCAAAAAAAGTTGATACTTCTGATGAGTGGATAACTAAACGTATCGGTATTAAAGAACGAAGAATATTAAAACCTGAAGAAGGTTGTGGTGTTACTTATCTTGCCGAGAAGGCATTAGAAAACTTAAAGCTAAAACACGATTTTAATCCTCTTGAAATTGAAGCTGTTGTTTTCGCAACATCTACCCCAGACTATATTCTTCCTAATTCATCTTCTTTAATTGCCGCAAAAGCAGGTATGACTAATGCTTTTGGAATTGACGTAAGTGCTGCTTGTAGTGGTTTCTTATACGGACTTGAAGTGGCTGAAAGCTTTATAGCTTCAGGTAAATATAAAAAAGTTATGGTTTTTGCAGGAGATGTTTTATCTACTGTAACTGACGAATTAGACCGTAACACTTGTGCTATATTTGCAGATGGTTGTGGCTGCGCTTTATTAGAAGCAACTACCGAAGATTATGGATTTATAGATTCTATTCTTCGCTCAGAAGGAAATGTAGAACATCTTCATTTATATGCTGGAGGTTCTGTTAATCCTGCTTCTCACGAGACTGTAGACAAACGTCTTCACTACATAGAACAAGACGGCAAGGTTGTTTTCAAACATGCTGTATCAAGTATGGCTGACACTTGCGATGAGTTGATAAAAAGAAATAATCTTTCAAAAGAAGATATTACTTGGATTGTTCCTCACCAAGCCAACTTACGCATAATAGATGCTGTTGCTAATAGATTAGGGGTATCTACCGACAAGGTAATGATAAACATTGAAACTTATGGCAACACAAGTGCTGGCACAGTTCCTCTTTGCTTGTGGGATTGGGAAGACAAACTTCGCAAGGGAGACAATATAATACTTACAGCATTTGGTGCAGGCTTTACTTGGGGAGCAACATTTATAAAATGGGGATATGACCCAGCATAAGTCAGGTTTTGTAAATATTGTAGGCAACCCAAATGTGGGAAAATCTACATTAATGAATTTACTTGTTGGAGAGAAGATTTCAATAATAACTTCTAAAGCTCAAACTACGCGCCATCGTATTATGGGTATAGTTAATACCGACGATATGCAAGTGGTATACTCCGACACTCCTGGCGTATTACGTCCGAATTATAAACTACAAGAGAATATGCTGAACTTCTCTGAGTCGGCTCTTAACGATGCCGATGTTCTGGTTTATGTTACAGATGTAATAGAAAAAATAGATAAAAACAATTTCTTCCTTCAAAAAGTAGCTAAAGTTGAGTCGCCTCTATTTTTAGTTATTAATAAGATAGATCTTCTTTCAGGACAAAAAGACCTTGAAAAGAAGGTTGATGAATGGAAAGAAATTTTCCCTAAAGCAGAAATTGTTCCTATATCGGCAACTAATAAGTTCAATGTCGATTATTTGAAGAAAAGAATAGAGACTCTTATTCCTGAGTCTCCTCCTTACTTCGACAAAGATGCAATGACCGATAAACCTGCACGCTTCTTTGTTACTGAAATAATAAGAGAGAAAATTTTCCTTTATTATCAAAAAGAGGTTCCCTACTCTACCGAAGTTATAGTAGAGTTATTCAAAGAAGCAGAAGAACTTATTCATATTAAAGCCGTTGTGATTGTTGAACGCAACTCTCAAAAGGGTATAATAATAGGCGACAAAGGGCAAGCCTTAAAGAAAGTTGGCTCTATGGCAAGAAAAGACATAGAACGCTTTTTCGACAAGAAGGTTTTCCTTGAAATTTTTGTAAAAGTTGAAAAAGACTGGAGAAGCAGAGATAATATGCTTCGCAGTTTTGGATATAAACTTGAATAAACTAAGAATTAAGACGTACTGAATTTGTCTTAGTTCAAGGTTACAACTCTAAAAAGATATGGGTAATATAGTAGCAATAGTAGGTCGTCCTAACGTAGGGAAGTCTACATTATTTAATAGATTAACTAAAAGTCGTCAGGCTATTGTTAATGAAGAAGCAGGAACTACTCGCGACCGCCAGTACGGCAAGTCGGAATGGTGTGGGCAAGAGTTTTCTGTAATAGATACAGGCGGTTGGGTTCTTAACTCTGAAGATGTATTTGAAGAAGAAATAAACAAACAAGTTAAGATAGCCATAGAAGAAGCTGATGTAATTCTTTTCTTAGTTGATGTAGCAAACGGCATTACCGATTTAGATATGCAGGTGGCTTCTATGCTTCGCAGAGGCAAGAAACCTGTTATAGTTGTATCTAATAAGGCAGACACTTTTGAAATGCATTCTCTATCTGCCGAGTTTTATTCTTTAGGCTTAGGCGATCCTTATAATATTTCAGCCATCAATGGTTCTGGAACTGGTGATATGCTTGACGTTCTTGTTACCAAATTTACAAAAAAGGCAGAAGAAATTGTAGAAGAAGATGTTCCTAAGATTGCTATTGTAGGTCGTCCTAATGCAGGAAAGTCGTCGCTTCTCAATGCTTTTATTGGCGAAGAACGTAATATAGTAACTGATATAGCGGGCACTACCCGTGATTCTATCTATACTATGTATGATAAGTTTGGCTTAAAGTTTTACTTAGTTGATACTGCTGGTATTCGTAAAAAAGGGAAAGTTAATGAAGACTTAGAGTACTACTCTGTTATTCGTGCTATTCGCTCTATTGAAAGCTCTGATGTTTGTGTGCTAATGATTGATGCAACAAGAGGAGTAGAAGCTCAGGATATGAATATCTTCTCTTTGGTACAGAAAAACAAGAAAGGTTTGGTTATTGTAATCAACAAATGGGACTTAGTAGAGAATAAGGGAAACAATACTATCAAGACTTTCGAGAACGCAATATTAGAACGTATAGCTCCGTTTACTGATGTGCCTATTATCTTTTCTTCGGCATTAAACAAGCAACGTATCTTCAAAATTCTGGAGGTAGCCAAAGAAGTTTACGATATTCGCAAAACAAAGATTTCTACACATAAACTCAACGAAACTCTTCTTCCTATTATAGAGAGAACTCCTCCTCCAATGAATAAGGGCAAAGTGGTTAAGATTAAATATATTACTCAGTTACCCAACACTGCGGTACCAAGTTTTGTATTTTTCTGTAATTTACCACAATGGGTAAAAGAGCCTTACAAACGATTTCTTGAAAATCAGATAAGAAAACATTGGGACCTTAAAGGTACTCCAATAAATATATTTATGAGAGAGAAATAATAAAGCATAGTGCTTAAACGCACTTTGTTTACCAAATAAGAACGTCATTACTACTAAATACAGTGATGACGTTTTTGTTTTATTTCCAAGACAGAAGAGTGCAGTCTTCGCACAAAAAAAAGAAGTTAGTAAAGACTATTCATATCCCATATAGAATAGAATAAACCTATAAGAGATAGTATCATTATTATAGTTCCTATTATTCTGTTCATAATCCAAAGACCGCGAACATTAAATACCGAGCGTAACTTACTAACAAAATAAGTGATTATAAACCACCAAAGCAAAGCTCCTGAAACTATTCCTAACAGTCCTAATATCATAGAGTATAGTTTGTCGTCTGGAATAATAAAGTTAAAGCGCGCAAACAAAGCTATATAAAGGAATATTATAAAAGGATTTGATAACGTCAGAAAAAAAGCGGTTACAATGTCTTGATAATATGTTGAACTTGAAAGATTAGGCTTTTTCAAATTTCGAGAAGGATTTGATCTAAAAGTATAAATACCAAAAACCATTAGCAGTATACTTCCTATTATTTGCAATACCGACTGATGGTTTTCTATAAAGCTAATTACAAACCCCATACCCATACAGGTTATAATAGCATAGATAAGATCTGAAAAGGTAGCCCCTATTCCGGAACAGAAACCGTGCCACCTACCTTTGTTTAATGTTCGCTGAATACAAAGCAAGCCTATAGGACCCATTGGAGCCGAAACAAATATGCCTATAATTATCCCTTTATATATAATGTCGAACATAAAAATAAATAAAGAGTGAAGAACCGAAGTTCTTCACTCTTGTTTTTTTATAGTGCTTTAATTTCTTTCAACACTTCATTTGTTTTGCGAACTGCGTCTGCACTCTTTTCGAACAAAGCTTTTTCTTCGTCGTTAAGTTTCACGTCTACGATAGCTTCTACTCCGTTGCGACCTATAATAGCAGGAACTCCGATACAAATATCGTTTTGTCCGTATTCTCCTTCTAAGTAAACACAAGAAGGTATTAAACGTTTGTAGTCGTTAATGATAGCTTCTGCAACATAAGCTCCTGAAGCACCTGGCGCATACCAAGCTGAAGTTCCTAATAAACCTGTAAGAGTAGCACCACCTACCATTGTGTCGGCAGCAACTTTGTCTAAAGTAGCTTCGTCAAGTATTTCAGAAACTGGAATACCGTTATATGTAGCTAAACGTTTTAGAGGAATCATTGTTGTATCGCCGTGTCCACCGATAACCATACCTTCAACTTGAGAAGGATTAGCCTTCAAAGCTTCTTTCAAATAGTATTTGAAACGAGAGCTATCTAAAGCACCTCCCATACCAATAACTCTATTCTTAGGAAGACCAGTAGCTTTAAGAGTTAGGTAAGTCATTGTATCCATAGGGTTAGAGATTATCACAAACACTGCGTTTGGAGAATACTCTAAACACTGAGACACTACACTTTTAACGATGTTAGCGTTAGTTCCGATAAGCTCTTCGCGAGTCATACCTGGTTTACGAGGAATACCTGAAGTTACGATAACTACATCAGAGTTTGCAGTAGCTGCATAATCGTTTGTAACACCAACAACATTAGTCTCAAAACCTAAAGTTTGAGCAGCTTGTTGCATATCTATTGCTTTACCTTCTGCTACTCCTTGCTTAACGTCAAGCATCACTACAGTATCAGCTATTTTCTTATAAGCTAATACATCTGCGCAGGTTGCACCAACATTACCTGCTCCAACAACGGTTACTTTTGCCATAATAAATTTATTAATGATTTATATATAAATGAATTTTTCTTCTCTCCTTATTAATAGAACAACAAAAATACTATTTTGATGGGAATAAAGGAACTATTTTTAGAATTATTATAGAATTACATATCCCCAAGCCACCTTTTCACTTCGTCTTCTGATACATTTTTACTCTTTGCATACTCTTTCAACTGCTCTTCATCTATGCGTCCTACTCTAAAGTAGTTAGATTCGGGGTGAGCGATAAACATTCCTGCCGTAGTAGAATTAGGAAACAAAGCTCCATTACTTGTAATCTCTACATCTATATCCGACATTTTCAAGAAATCGTTTATCAAAAAGTTGAAAGACAAGTCGGGCATAATAGGATAACCCGATGCAGGACGAATACCAAAAGCTTCTTCGGGTGCATATCCCCAATATTCTTTTCTTACCTTTTCGTGAATATATTCTGTTGTAGCCTCAACCAAGCGGTCGCGAAGAGTTTGTTCGAGAATACTTTCGTACGAGTCATCTTCATTGATAAGTTTTCCTGCCGTAACAACAAATAAACCAACATAATCTCCTTTAGGATTTATAAAGTCGACTAATGATTTGTAAGTATTATCTTCTCTCTTCTCTTGCTGACGCAGCATCGGAAACTTATAATCTCCTATGATTATAGATTCTTTCTCCGACTTTGCAGGATAAAAACTTATTATTGCTTTTAAATCTCTTCTCCCCTCTTCTATCCATTTACTAAGAAGTTGTTTCGCTTCTAATACAATATCATCTCCAACTCTTCCTGATTTTGAGACCGAAAGACTCCAAGCTGAAAGAAACGCAGACCAATTAATATAAGGTATAACTTCTTCCAAAGAAATATCTTCTATAATTAGACGGTCTTTTGTTTTAGGCTCAGGAGTATTGTACTTAACGTGGTCGACAGTTAGTTTATGTTTGCGTGCATAATCTAAAGAAACTAATTCTTTTGAGTTATCGGTTTCTCTTAAAGATGCGTATTCTCTTTTTAACTCTGCAATAAATTGTTTGTTGATGTTAGGATTAAGTAGTTTATTTACTACTGGCACCGACTGCGAAGCATCTTTAACGTGAGCTACAGCTCCTTTGTATAAAGTATCTATTTTAAGAGCAGTATGTTGCTTTGAAGTGGTAGCTCCTCCTATTATTAAAGGAATAGTAAAGCCTGCCTTCTCCATTTCAGATGCAACAAACGACATCTCTTGCAAACTTGGAGTGATAAGTCCACTTAAAGCTATTACATCAACATTGTGTTCTTTAGCTTTCTGAATAATATCTTCTGGGGGAACCATTACTCCTAAGTCTATAATCTCGTAGTTGTTACAAGCTAAAACTACAGAAGTTATATTCTTTCCAATATCGTGAACATCGCCTTTAACTGTTGCGAAAAGTATTTTGCCTGCTTTAGTTACTCCTCCGTCATTAGCTGCCTCGATATAAGGTTGAAGCACAGCCACAGCTTTCTTCATTGTTCGAGCAGTTTTCACAACCTGAGGTAAAAACATCTTACCTTCTCCAAACAAAGCACCTACGGTATTCATTCCTTCCATCAAAGGACCGTCGATAATATCTAACGGGCGACTATAAATCTTTAGAGCCTCCTCAATATCTTGTTCGAGATATTCGGCATTTCCTTTAACTAAAGCGTACTTTAATCTTTCTTCTATTGATAGATTACGCCAAGCGTCTTTCTTTTCTTCCTTTTGAACAAGTGTTTCATTGACTGATTGAGCGTATTCTATAAGTTTATCAGCAGCATCTTTGTTGCGATCCAATATTACATCTTCTATTAAGGGCAATAAATCGGACGGAATATCTTCGTAAAGTATAGTAGTTGAAGGGTTAACAATCCCCATATCCATACCTTTTTGTATAGAATGATAAAGGAATACACTGTGCATCGCCTCTCTCAAATAATTATTCCCTCTGAAAGAGAACGAAAGATTACTTATCCCTCCGCTTACCTTAGCCCCTTTAAGATTTTTCTTAATCCATTCTACTGTGCGAATGAAAGCCAAAGCATAAGAGTTGTGTTCTTCTATCCCTGTTGCAACAGCAAGTACATTAGGGTCGAAGATTATATCGGTAGGTTTGAAACCAACTTCGTCAACAAGTAAACGATACATTCTTTTACAAACGGCTGTCTTTCGTTCGTAAGTGTCTGCCTGTCCTGTTTCGTCGAACGCCATAGCAATAACAGCAGCGCCGTAAGACTTTATCTTCTCTGCCTTACGCAAGAAATCATCTTCTCCATTCTTAAGACTGATAGAGTTAACTATAGATTTACCTTGAAGGACTTTTAGTCCCGCCTCAATGATATTCCAATCTGAGCTATCTATCATTACAGGGACAGAGGCAATATCGGGCTCGGAAGCAATAAGATTAAGGAAAGTAGTCATCTCTTCTACTCCATTTAAGAGTCCGTCGTCTACATTTACATCTAATATCTGTGCCCCATCTTCTACTTGTTTCCTTGCAATTTGGAGAGCCTCCTCGTAATTCTTTTCTTTTATTAATCTTAAAAACTTGCGAGAGCCTGCAACGTTACACCGTTCGCCTACATTAATAAAGTTACTATCTGAGTTTATTACTAACGTGTCTAAGCCCGACAAGATTAAATTATCTTTAACTCCTGAACAACAAGCACGAGGCTTAGCATCTTTTACTATATCCGAATAAGCAGCAATATGAGACGGAGTAGTTCCACAACAACCGCCAATAATATTTACTAAGCCTTCTTCTATGTATTCTTTTATTTGTAACGACATAACTTCTGGAGTTTCGTCGTACTGACCAAGATTATTAGGAAGTCCAGCGTTAGGATATGCACTTATATAATAAGGTGAAGTTCTTCCAAGCTCCTTGATAAAAGGCTTCATATCTCTTGCACCGAAAGAACAATTAAGTCCGACACTCAATAAGTCGACGTGAGCTATAGATGCCAAAGCTGCATCTAAGGTTTGACCCGAAAGTATTCTGCCGCTCTTTCCTGCTATTGTGAAAGATACCATTATAGGTATTCTTTCTCCAAGTTCGCACATAGAATCTTCGGCAGCCATAAGAGCCGCCTTAAGGTTAAGCGTATCGAATACTGTTTCTATTAATAAAACATCAACGCCTCCTTCTATCAAAGCATCTATTTGTTCTTTGAAAGACTTATATAAATCATCGAAAGTTATATTTCGGTAAGCAGGATTAGAGACATCGGGAGATATAGATGCCGTTTTATTTGTCGGACCAACAGAGCCAGCAACAAAGCGAGGCTTATCGGGATTCTTTTTCGTATAACTATCAGCAACTTCGCGAGCTATCTTAGCACCTTCGAGGTTTAACTCTTTTACATAATCTTGTAAGTCGTAGTCAGCCAAAGAAATACTCGTAGAGTTAAAAGTATTAGTTTCTATAATATCAGCTCCTGCATCAAGATACTTACTATGTATTTCTTTAATAATATGCGGCTGTGTTAGGTTGAGAGCATCATTATTCCCTTTCATTTGACACGAAAGGCTCTTAAACCGCTTACCTTTATAATCTTCTTCGGTAAGATTATACTGCTGAATCATCGTACCCATTGCTCCATCAAGAACAAGGATACGTTCTTTTAGGATTTGTTCAAGCGTAATCATATATAGATATTATTTCTTAAAAGCTCTATCCATATCCCTTTTGTCGTCTTTTTCTCGAAGAGACTGTCGTTTATCGTAAGCTTTCTTTCCTTTAGCCACTGCGATAACCAACTTAGCGTATCCCTTTTCGTTAATAAACATTTTGGTAGGGATAATTGTAAAGCCTGTATTTTTAGAAAGATTTTCTATTTTGCGTAGTTCCTTTCTATTTAGTAGTAGTTTGCGGTCTTTTCTTGCTTCGTGATTGTTATACGTTCCATAAAAATACTCTGCTATATACATATTGCGCACCCATAGTTCGTTATTGATTATAAGGCAATAACTATCTACAAGACTTGCTTTACCTAAGCGAATAGATTTTATTTCCGTTCCTGTTAAGACTATTCCCGAAACAAAAGTTTCTATAAATTCATAGTCAAACGAAGCCCTTTTATTTTTTATTATTATATTGTTTTGTTTTGCCATAAAGAATCTAAGTTCTCATTCCTGGCATTAGCAGACTAATCAACCACTTAAGCAGGAATGGTGTAATCATTATTATAATACTCGTAATAGTTGTAAACCTCACCCAATAGTCTTCTTCAATTTTCAGATAGTTAACTGCGCCTACCCATATTACATATATTGTGTATATAGATAATAATTGAAGAACAAACAACGAAGGAAACAAAGCTCCGAGCATTGCTATTGCATAAATAACCACCGACGAATAACCAACAAACTTTTCTGATAATACCTTATCCTTTTTTATTTCGAAACGAGGGAATACAAATTCTTTTATCAGAAACGAAGCTAAATAAAAACCTCCACCATAAATCATAACCTCTTTAAGAACAACCTTAAGAGCTAATTGCACATCAAAAGTTTTTTCTGATAGTAACACTCCTATAAACGACAACAAAGCTATTATCCCTATAATTGGAAATAAATATTCTTTGTAAAACTCTTCGCCGTTTTTATCTTTTTCTTTTTCAAGATTACCCCAAGCAGAAACAGGCTCTACTATGAGTTTATATAGCAGTATGAAAAGTTTTTTATACATCAATATCTTTTAAGTAATAATTCCTCTGGTTTTCCGTCTTCACCAATTAGGTCTGTCCAGTTATAATTGCCAGTCTCCGCATCTTGAGAAGAGCAATATTTAAGATTTACATTTAGTTTTTTATACTTTGCACCAGTTGAAGCGATAGTTGTGTCTTCTCCCAAATCAAACAAATCTTCAAGATTAAACACATCTACTGAAGTTCCTCTATCTCTTTTAGGATAATTGGCATCGCCTACTTCGGCATACAAATAAAGTTTAACTGTGTCTGTTACATTTTCTTCTGGAACATACACCATATTATATTTAACTTTATCGTTACTCATAACTTCATCTACTTCGGTAAACATAAAAATTCGTCCTAAATGATGAGTATAAAAACTATATTTAACCTCCGACAAAGGATAAGTGTTTTGAGTTGCCACAAGTGGGTCGAAACTTTTATTTTCCGAATAATTATGATTAGGCAATTCTGCTATAGAGTTAAACTCGGTAACACTCACATACTTATCTTGATATAGTTTATTATAATCAATTTTGAAAGAAGCTCCTATCCCTGTTCCTACTGCATAGGCTGAAAGTTGAGGTGCTATAATTTCTGAACATAATTTTCTATAACCATCATAAAAATTCAGCGTAGGTAAATTCACCGTATTATCATAACCAACTACTGCTATACAATTAGAAAAATTATCGACATTCTCTCCTTCATCAGAACCTATACACGATGTAAAAACTACACCAACACATAGGCTAAGAACCACAAACCACTTTTTCATATTATTATTTTTTATGTTTACTACAACTCTGCAAAAGTAATTAATAATGCGTAATTAAGCAACTATTTGGCAAAACAACTTAGTTTGACTTTGCTGACATAAACAACGTAACTATTTTACCCAAACAGAGTATAATTCTCGACATTTTCCATACTTACTTATTTTTACAACACTGTTATTTTTTCTGTTATTTTGATATTATCGCCCCCTTGCTTAATTTAAGAGAGAAGGCAAGCGAGTAAGCAAACTACCCCCAATAGGCAACTATCTGTAATTCCTTAACTCTCGGAGAAGAGCGTAAAAGTGAGCGAGTGGACAAATGGACGGCTATATCTCTCTTGCGAAACACTTCGCCGCTTCCTAGGAGAAGCTCCTTATCATTGTTACTAAAGAGGCGAGCTGCTTCTTACAAGATACCCCTTATCGTTCTTATTAGATACTCCTCGCCTTTGTTAGTAGATAGGGAAGCTGCTTCTTAGTAGATACCCGATGTCGCTCTTAGTATAACGGTTTCGTCTTTATACTTAAGACACCCCGTCGTTCTTAGTAGAGACACCTCGCCTATCTACTAAGAGAGAGCAGGGGTCTCTACTAAGAGAGGAGGCATAAAGTGAAGCTTTTATTTTGGCGCTTTATAAAGTGCTGTATTTGAGGTTGTTTATTCTAATCGGATAAGGCTCTAAATTGCCCGAAGCATCTAAGGCGAAACGATGTTAATCTCACAAAAAAGCTATCATTCGACGAAAAACTTTCAGAGGATAGCGATAATAAGAAACAAAACCATTATATTTGTTTCTTAATTAACGATAAGGCATAAAAACAACAGCACCAACTCTATGAGTAACGATATTTTTCAAATAAATGTAAAGGACATTATAAAAAATAAAGCGCCTAAACTATATAAAAAACTACCTGCATTTGTTATCAACTGGTTGGCAAAACTTATTTGCCAAGATGGAGTAAACGACATACTAAGAAAAAATGCCAACGTTACTGGCGTCGATTTTATGGAGAATGCCATAAAGGATTTTGGCGTTAGCTTAAACTTAAAAGGAAAAGAAAACCTACCCAGCATCAACAGTAAATGTATTTTTGTATCCAACCACCCACTCGGGGGACTTGACGGAATATGCCTTTCGGCTGTTTTAGGAAGAAGATACAACAAACAAATAAAGTATCTCGTTAACGACATTCTATACTTTCTTACGCCTTTAAGAGAAATATTTATACCGATAAACAAACACGGCAGTCAGGCTAAGAGTGCAATAGTGGCTATTAACGATGCCTTCGCTTCCGAAAATCAGATAATAACTTTCCCTGCCGGACTTTGCTCACGTAAAAACAATGGCAAGATAAAAGACCTTGAATGGAAAAAAATGTTCGTAACTAAAGCTATAGAATATAAAAGAGATATAGTTCCCGTATTCTTCGAGGCGCAAAACTCTAATCTATTTTACAACATTGCTAATATTCGTAAAAAAATAGGCATAAAGTTTAACATAGAAATGTTACTTTTGCCCAAAGAAATGTTCAAAGCAAAAGGCTCTACCTTTACCATACATTTTGGTAAGCCTATATCTTGGGAAACATTAGACTCTTCTAAGTCGCATCAACAGTGGGCAGAAGAAATTAAAAACATAGTATATAATATAAAATAGACTAACTCTCCGTTTATTATGATTATAAAAGAAATAGCTCCTAAAGTAAGCCGAAAACTTATTAAGTCGGAGCTAACACCCGACAAACTTTTTCGTAAAACAAACAAATCAGGTAATGAGATATACCTTTTTACGGCTCACAATGCACCAAACCTAATGCAAGAAGTTGGTCGGTTGAGAGAAATTGCTTTCCGTTTCTACGGAGGCGGTTCGGGCAACCCTGTAGACATCGACGAATTTGACTTAATGAAAAACCCTTACCGTCAGCTTATTGTATGGGATCCTCAAGAGGAAGAGATATTGGGTGGCTACCGTTTCAGACACGGCAACGAGATTACCTTTGGAGAAAACGGGCAACCAAACAATATCGCTACTTGCGAATTATTTAATTTTTCAGAACGGTTCATAAAAGAGTTTTTACCTCGCACGGTAGAGCTTGGTCGTTCGTTCGTTTCTTTAGATTATCAATCTTCTAAATTTGGATCTAAAGGTCTGTTCGCCTTAGACAATCTTTGGGACGGATTAGGTGCTCTATCGGTTATAGACCCTCAGGTTCGTTATTTTTTCGGAAAGGTAACAATGTATAGCGATTACAATCCCGAAGCCAGAAATATGATATTATTCTTCTTAAACAAATATTTCAAAGATACAGACAACCTAATAACACCTATCACTCCTTTAGAAACAAATTCGGATTACGATAAACTAAACAAACTATTCAATAAAAACAACTACAAAGAAGATTACAAAGTATTAAATCAAGAGGTTAGAGCTTATGGCATAAACATTCCTCCGTTAGTTAGTGCGTATATGAATCTATCTCCAAGTATGAAAGTTTTTGGCACTGCTATAAATGAAGAGTTTGGAGAAGTTGAAGAAACAGGAATACTTATCGACTTCGAAGATGTGTTTGAAGAAAAAAAGAAACGACACATAGAATCTTTTCTTAACGAAAAGCCTTCGCAAAAACTAATGAACCACATTAAAAAAGTTATAAGCGAAGTTAACGCAAAGAGAAGAAAAAACTAAGGAATAAGAATGAAAATAAAATTAATAGTAATTGGCAAAACAACCCAAGATTATGTAGAAAAGGGAATCAATGACTTTTGCAATCGCCTTAAACACTATATCCCTTTTTCTATTGATATTATTCCCGACATTAAAAACAGCAAGAACCTATCTTTCGAACAACAAAAAGAAAAAGAGGGCGAGTTAATTATAAAATCAATTAACACTGGCGATTACATTGTATTGCTTGATGAACACGGCAAAGAATTTACTTCTCTAAATTTTGCCGACTATATAGAAAAGAAAACTCATATAGTACCCAAAAACTTGGTGTTTATCATTGGCGGACCTTATGGCTTTTCTCAAAAAGTTTATCAAATAGCTCAAGAAAAAATAGCTTTATCGAAGATGACATTCTCTCATCAGTTGATACGGCTTATCTTTGTAGAACAAATTTACAGAGCTATGACCATACTAAACAACGAGCCATACCATCACGAATAAAAGAATAAAAAAAGGCAAACTATTAGCTTTTACACTAATGTTCGCCTTTTTATGCTTAACAGAAATATAATTATTTCAATGTTCCTGCTTCTGCTTCCTGAATCATTTTTGCGTTAGGAAGAATATAAACTTCAACACGACGGTTAAGAGCTTGAATACCTCTTGAGTTTTCTTCAGCAATAGGTTGAGAAGAACCCATACCTGCTGTTGCCATACGAGAAGTTCCAATACCTTGTCCTACTAAGAAGTTCTTAACTGAGTCTGCTCTCTTTTCAGAAAGAGGTTGATTTACTGCATCACCACCATTACTATCTGTATGACCATAAATCTCTACATTTGTATCTGGGTTTGATTTCAATGAAGCAGCAAACTGAGTTAAAGAAGTTTTAGATGCAGCATTCAAAGTGCTTGAGTTTGTAGCAAAAAGAATACCTGAATCAAAAGTTACCTTAATAGCTTGTCCATCGTTCACAGATTCTACCTGTGCATTCTGAATAGCTTCTAACTCTGCTTTTTGTTTATCCATTTTCTTACCTATAAGAAGACCAGCAGCACCACCAACAGCAGTACCAATACCAGCTCCCCAAGCAGCACCTTTACCACCATTAATTAAAGCACCAATACCTGCTCCTACAGCAGCACCACTACCAGCTCCAATCGCTGTTCCTTTTGTTGTATTACTTGCTCCACAACCTGAGAAAATAATAGCTACGCATAATAATGCGCTCATAAATAGACTTGTTCTTTTCATCTTTTTATTTATTAAATTAATATATACCTACTTTAATCTTCAAAATCTAACGTTTCCGAATAAGCTTTTTCGGCAGTCAAGAATAAAGTTAACTCTTCTTTTGTGAAGTCTCCGATTTCGTCTTTAACCGTTTGCTCCGCAAGAAACTTAATTAATTCTTGCTCTTCTTTTTCATCGTCATCATCAGATAACCAGTTCTTATTTTCGTAGAAGTCGCAAATAACATCTAACATATAGTAAATACTATCGTCATCGAACTTCTCTTTTAATTCTTGAGGTAGATAGTTTTGAATAAACTCTATCGCAGCCTCATCGTCGTAAATAAATTCGTCGCTCATTATTTTTCTTTTTAACTATTTAAGATTATGAACATTACGCGTCTTCAGACTCTACTACTTCTTCTGTTTCTTCTTCACTTAAAAAGTCGGTCAATCCTTCTTTAACTAAAAGGTTATACCAACCTATTACTTTTCTAATATCAGATGGATATACTCTATCTTTATCAAAATCAGGAAGTATAGTCTCAAAATAAGCCTTTAGTTCATCATTAGAAACTGATTTACCTAAATCTAATGGCTTAGAATCTTCCTTCTTTTTGATGCTATCTAAAACAAGTGCAAGAGCAACTTCTTCGTCTTCTGTATAGATTGAAATATCCCCTAACGAAACAACTTTATCTCTCATATAAACCGGGATTCTTTTTTTATCTATTAAAGACTCGGCTACAAACATATTTTTAGCTTTTGAAATTAATTTGAACAAACCGGGCTTTCCCGATACTGATAAAATGTCTTTTAACATAATTCGATTTATTTATTAAAAATGAAACTGCAAAAATAAACAATTTATTTGGAACTTAGCATCGAAAACACTTTTTCTACTTGAGGGATTAACGCCTGCGTTTCGTTGTTAAGCACAATATAATCTGCAAGCTTATTTCGCTCTTCCTCTCCTAACTGTTTATTTATCCGCCTCATCACATCTTCTACAGTTGTTTTATCTCTTTTCTGCACCCGTTGTATTCTTAACTCTTGGGGTGCCGAAACTGCAATACTTATATCTATATATTTATATAAATCCGATTCAAATAATATAGCCGATTCTATTCCTACAAACTCTTTCGAGGCTAAGTTAGACTTCCATCTCTCAAAATCTTTGAATACTTCGGGGTGTATTAACGAGTTTACGTATTTAAGATTATCCTCATTATTAAATATAAGCGAAGCTAACTTTGCTTTATCTAACTTATCGTCTACATATAAATAAACACCAAAACGGTTAATAAGGTTTTGTTTTATAAACTCCGACGTTTCTGTTATTTTCTTTGCCTCTATATCTGAGTTATAAACAGGAATATCCATCGCACACAATATCTGAGACACAACCGACTTACCGCCGCCTATACCTCCCGTTATACCTATAGTTGTCATAAAGCTTTTTGAAGATTGTTTTTTTCTATAAGAAACTCTATCGTTTCTGGCAAAAGTCGATAGCTAATAAGCCAATTCGGTTTTTTTGTTAAGCTAACAATTAAGTTTGGATTCAAACTATTTGCAATATCTTTATAGTCGACACTTATTTCTAAGTCTTCTTCTGTTAATTGCGAATACAAACTCAATGCTATCTGACAATTAACTTCAACTGTTGAAGGAAAGAAACGCACACTCACATCATCTGGCAGATTGTAAACTTTAACTGCAAGTTGAAATGTTTTTTCGGTATATTCTTCTACCTTTGCTTTTATATTAATCCTATTTTCAGACAGATTAATTCTCGAAGGAGATAGTAAGTCTACATTAAAATCCAAATCTTTCCTTACATTCTCTTGCAATATCTTTTTTGTATTTATATAAGCTATTGTGTCTAAATCTTTTTTATCGCCATAAGCCCACACTTTACACGGAGCAACCGCTATAGAATCTACAAAAACATATCCAGAGGCTGGTGTTATTTTACCATTAATGCGAACTGGAATTTCTTTTTTAGTTAAAGGAGAATATTTAACAGAAATAACTTCTGGTCTAAAAGACAACAATCGTGTAAACGAACTTAAATTATCTACTATTGCAGCATTTACACTACTTCTACTTATGTTGTATAGAGTATCTGTTATAGGTAAATTTGCTAAATCAGCATTTATCGACATTGAATTTTTATTCACCAAATACTTTATAAAAGCAGTTCCTTTATCCGATATTTTTATTATTATTTCTTGAGGAAGAGAATCTTTGAGAATTATCTCTTTAGGAGTATTTACATAGTTTATAGGTATGGCAATCTCTCTCTCTATTTCTTGTTGCAGGTATTGCATAACCCAGAAACCAGAAGCGAGAATTACAAAAACAAAAAAGACCAAAAAATTCTTCCATGTTTCTCCATGAAAGAAAGCCTTGGCCTTTTTAGTAATTTCTTCTTTATTTACTTGCTTGTTCATTAGGAGCCGCAAAAATAGAAGTTTTATCCATTTTCACTCTTACATTGTCCGCAATTTCAATTACGAAAGTTGTATCCTTAACTTCTTTAATTTTGCCGTGTATACCACCTGCTGTAACAATTTTATCGCCTACACCAAGAGCAGCTCTTTGCTTTTCTAACTCTTTCTTTTGTTTTTGTTGTGGACGAATCATAAAAAAGTACATAATAGCAAAAAGAGCCACTATCATAATTAATCCGCTGTAAGGAGAACCTCCTGCTGCTGGAGCTTCAGCTTGTAATAAAATACTTAACATCATATCTTCTTTTGTTTAGTTATTGAGTACAAATATACTTATTTAATTTAAAACTGTTTTAACTTTTGAATAAAACTCCTGTAGTTTTCAATTCATTAACAATACTATCTAATATACCATTTATAAAATTGCTACTATTAGGCGTACTATAAAAATGAGCTAAATCTATGTATTCATTCAAAGAAACACTAACAGGAATTGAGGGAAAGTTTTTAATTTCTGATAAAGCTGTCTGCATTATATACAAATCCATTTGAGCTATTCTATCTATATCCCAATTTTTTATTTGTTTATCTATCAAGTTTTGAGTTTCTTCGTGCTCAAGAATAGATTTATGCAACAAAGTTACAGCAAACTGCAAATCATCGTTGCTTTTATACATTGGGAGCAACTCTTGCTCTTCGCCGTTTTCGCTATTAAAACTTTTAATAGTTTTCACAACAAACGTTGCCACTACGCCGAAATCACTATCCCAATAAATATCTTTATCTTGTAGTAAATCTTCGAGTTCTTCATTTTTAAGAATAATATTCTTGAAAATTTTTCTCCAGAACTCTTTGTCCGACTCATAAACATCTGGCGATTGTAAATATTCTTTGTAAATATCAGAACTTAAAATCTCTTTTAATAAGTTACGGAGCAAAAACATATCATCGTCCGACCACACACTTCCATTATTATTAATAAAAGAAACCAGCGTTTTATTTAATCTAAGCTGCTCGGCAAACTTATTGTCTATAAACCGAGTGTTGGGGTTTAACTCTTGTTCAGTAGGGAGGTATTTATATTTTAGAGCATCTAATCTTTTTTGCTCAACATCAGTAAGAACTACTATCAACTGAAGCAAGTACAAATATAAATCGTACGATCTCTGCAAACTCTTTATCAACTCCTTCTCTGCACTTTTTATATCTCCTGAACGTTTCAAATAGTAAGCATAAACTACCTGAAGAACTTTAATACGAATAAGAACACGATTAATCATTACTTAAATAACATCTTATTTATTTAGGCGCAAAGGTAATCTTTTTTTTGATTAAGTAACGCCACTAAGAACTTTTATGAATGCTAAATTTAATTTTAGCTCCGAAAATTTGTATAATTTAAGAACTATAACTAAATTTGTATAATTTGACAACTATACAATAACTTTATATCATGGATAACACAAAAAGCTATTTCAAGAACGACAAAAAAGAAAATGACATTCTTTTTTCTAAGTCTATAAACGCAGGAAAACGTATTTACTACTTAGATGTAAAACAAAATCGAAAAGGAGAGTTATTTTTGGTTGTTACTGAAAGTAAGAAAGTAAGCAAAGAAGACAATCCTAACGATGTGTTTTTCGAAAAGCACAAAATATTTCTATACAAAGAGGATTTCGATAAATTTACCGATGCCCTAACCAATGCAATAGACTATATTAAAGAAAACAACACGGTTGATTTTGTTCCAAGACAAGAAAACACAGACTTTTCCTTTGAAAATAAAATAAACATTGACGATTTATTATAAAAAAACAATTATCTTTGCAGCCGCTTTTATAATTTCCGTGTGATGGGAGATTAAGAGCAATATCTTAATTTTGAGTAACACAAACAATTTAGAAAATGAAAACATTTAATTTAGAAGGATCTCTAAGAGACCTAACAGGTAAAAAAGCTGCAAAAGCTTATCGTAAAGAATCATTAGTACCTTGCGTATTATACGGAGGTGAAACTGTTGTACACTTCTCTGTAGAAAAAGAAGGTATCCGTAAAATGATTTACTCTCCTGAAGTATTTATTACTAATCTTACTATCGACGGTAAAACTTGTACTGCTATCCTTAAAGACGCTCAGTATCACCCAGTAACAGACGAATTACTTCACGCAGACTTTTTACAAATATTCGAAGACAAACCTGTGGTTTATGCTATACCTGTTGTTCTTGAAGGACTTGCAGAAGGTGTTAAAGCTGGGGGTAAACTTTCTCTTGAAATGAGAAAACTTAAAGTTAAAGGACTATACAAAAACTTCCCTGAAAAGTTAGTTATCAACATTACTAACTTAGGCTTAGGAAAAACAATCCAAGTAGGTGCTTTATCTTTCGACAATTTAGAATTATTAAACGCTAAAGATAACGTTGTTGCAGCTGTTAAGCTTACTCGTGCTGCTCGTGGTGCTGCTGCAAAACAACAATCGTAATATTTATGAAGTATTTAATTGCTGGCTTAGGAAACATAGGTCGGGAATACGAAAATACTCGCCATAATATAGGTTTTATGATATTGGACGCTTTAGCTAAAGCGTCCAATGTTGTTTTTACAGATAAACGTTATGGCGCTGTAGCCGAAATGAAAATCAAAAACAAACAGCTAATACTGCTTAAGCCTTCTACCTATATGAACTTAAGCGGAAATGCTGTTCGCTATTGGCTGCAAAAAGAAAACATTCCCGTAGAAAACCTATTAATATTAGTAGACGACATAGCTTTGCCGTTTGGCTCTTTGCGCCTAAAAACCAAAGGTAGCGATGCCGGACACAATGGATTAAAACACATTCAAGAAACTTTAGGGTCTTCGACTTATAGTCGTTTACGTTTTGGCATAGGTAACGACTACCCTACTGGCTGTCAGATAGATTATGTTTTGGGAGAATTCTCTGAAGAAGAACAAAAACTACTACCCGAAAGAATAAGCAAATCAAGCGATATTATAAAAAGCTTTGCTCTTGCTGGCGCACAAATAACAATGAATCAGTACAATAAAAAATGAACGAAGCTCGCATCGACAAATGGCTATGGGCAACTCGCATCTTCAAAACAAGAAGTATTGCCGTTGAAGAATGCAAGAAAAACAGAGTGTTGATAAACAACACTGCCGTTAAGCCTTCGCGAATGATTAAAGTTGGCGACATTATAGATGTTAAGAAACCGCCAATAACATACAAATACAAAGTGCTTGCCCTCACCACAAATAGATTAGGCGCGAAATTAGTTCCAGAATATTTAGAAAACATTACCCCCGAAGAACAATACGAAATACTGGAACTTCAAAAAATCAATGGATTTATAAATAGAGCCAAAGGAACTGGCAGACCAACCAAGAAAGAACGCCGCGATTTAGACAGTTTTATCAACGAATAATGCAAAGCTTCACTTAGGGTCGTCTCTCTTAGTAGAGACCCCTTGACTCTCTTAGTAGAGACCCGAGGTCTCTCTTAGTAGAAAGGCGAGCCCTCTCTACTATAAGAGATGAGGTGCTTTAAGTACAAAGACGATACCGTTCTACTAAGAGCGACAGGGGGTATCTAATAAGAGAGAACCCACCTCTATACTAACAACCACAAGGGGTATCTAATAAGAAACAACTCGCACTTATACTTACAACAACAAGACACTTATACCAAGACTTCATCAAACTACATCAAAAAAAATATTTCACTGATAGATAGATAGATAGATAGATAGATAGATAGATAGATAGATAGATAGATAGATAGATAGATAGATAGATAGATAGATAGATAGATAAAAGCTTGCTCGTGTCAATTATATTAACTTTCTTTGTTGTGTATTATCTTAAAATTACGTGAGTTCGATATAAGATTAGAATAAAGCAAGCTGCATGTCCTCTACATAATCAACTTTGATGGCAGGCTTCTTAGGCAGAAAGCTATATGCT
>JARXWK010000022.1 GCA_029916745.1 Dysgonomonadaceae bacterium PH5-43
ATATAGCTTTCTGCCTAAGAAGCCTGCCATCAAAGTTGATTATGTAGAGGACATGCAGCTTGCTTTATTCTAATCTTATATCGAACTCACGTTATTATTATGAATTAAATGGCTTAAACTAACATAAAAACGATTATGGTGAAAATTTTTGCAAAACACGGAACATCTGACAAGGCGCTTGTTATTTGCGCACGCGAAGAAGTATTGTATGCCCAAAAACGACTAAGTGAAAAATTTGGTGGAAATTGGCTATTGGTCGATAAAATTGACAGAAACAATGCTGAGTTTCTTTTATTTAACGATAATTTTATTTATAAAGGATTTCACGGAAAAGACGAGCGATATTGTAATGGCATAGAAACATTTCAACACTAAATAAATATGAAGTATTATTTTGTATCGTACATGGCATGGGGGAAAAATCGGACATTCTTTCGTTAGAACTGATGACGATTTTTTTAGCGTTCGAGAGTTTTGCGATGAGATGTACGATGAAACCGGAGGAGACTATATGGTTCTTTTTTATAAAGAAATAAGCCTTGAGGAATACAAATTTAACACTGACTAAATTCGAACGATTATGAACGAAAAAGAAAAACAATTAGAAGAACTCAAGGAGGCGGCAAAACCTCTTATTAAGTATTTGTGTGAAAATCATCATCCACATGTAACCGCCATCGTTACTCCCACCGGAGTGGAAGTTTTGGAGGGTGTCCTGATGGTTCAGGATATAACCGAATTTATTGTGGATTAAAGTGAATAACCATGGAAAGAAATAAAAGCCCTCCTTATATTATACATAGGTTGCAAGCATAAAAACAAAGCCGGCCGAAGTCCATCTTCAGTCGGTTTTTTTTGTACACTGTCAGATTTTATGTGTATTTTTGCGTATATGGCAAAAGGACGGGATAAAAGATTAATCGAACTTCGTAACGAAGCGCTGTGCCGCCGGTATTATTACTGGACGGAAGTACAGCGCCTTCGTTTTGACGATACCCTAAAAGTTTTGTCTGAACAGGAGTTCTTTATCTCAGAGGAACGTATTATGGCCATTATCCGGGAGTACCATGGTAAAATAGAGGACTTGACCGTTAAACCTGTTCCAAAAATAAAGAAACCCAAATTGAAGCTGAGCCAGCTCAAGCTTTTCCCGGAAGAGTAACAATATCGTTGACCATTAGGCTGTATTGATGCTCGTACACCTTGACAGCATGAGGCCTGCTGTAATTAATAGTCTTTTTTCTGATCAGTGGACTGTTCACTCCTGATACGAATCCTTGCAATTTCCGGTGTATCGCTGTCGATAGTTTCATCCGCTCGATGGCCTTGTCTTCTGTCGTACTTCCGTAATGGGTATCGTCGTAACAATCGATAGCCAAACGGACAGTAACGATACAATTCCCTCGCTGGAAGCCTCCTCCCAGGTTCGACCATTCAACCTCTGCCGGAGATATCAACACACAAGGGAAAGTTACCGGATAGGTATCTTCCGCCGTCTCGATTGCTTCCAGTTGACCGTAATCCTCATCGATCAGGCTCATCCCGGGAAAATTATCCGCGATTAAATTCTGAATGTCATTGAATAACTGTTCCATATATTTATATATCTAAAATTTTACCTACTTCTTCATCCCATTTGTCGGATATCTTTTTATTCAGTTCCGCACTTTCGCCGATAAATTGTCTTTTCGGCATTGTGATTTTTATCTTTAGCTTTTTCTTTTTGGTTAGAGCCAGGCGCTTCCATCGCTCTGCATCATCATTCGGCATTGCGGCTCCTTTCTTCCCTCCTCCGGCAGCATAATATTGCGCCCAAGCGAATTTGCGCATTTTCGGTGTTACGGTTGGATTACTATTTATTGTTCCTCCTTCGTTATGGATGGATGCATAATCGACATTATCCACTATCTTTACTCTGGCATCTCCCGGAACGTATTTTACTTCGTTCATCAGGTGGTTTCTCCCACTGGTAAGGGTCGGATAGTTGCTCTGGGCAGAGCTGCTTCCTGAAGACAGACGCTTGGACGGCTTCCATTTATTCAAACCGTTATTTACAAAACCACCTTTTCTAAAGTTGTTTTTGTAGTGGGATTGCGCCATGGCTCCGACAATAACCGGCATTTTCCGACGTCGCAAGTCCTCCAGTTCTTTCTTTTTGGAGAGCATCCACCCCGTAAATTGCTTAATATCCATTTAAATGCTTTTTATTTGGTGTTTAAATCAAAATAAATAACTATATTTGCAGGTAGATACCGAAAGGTGTTTAGCTATGCTACGGCATGTGCGCTTGCAGGGGGAGTTCATCTCCCTACTGTTTTTTAAATAGCTGCCTTACTTTCCCTTTCTCATAAACCCATACTTCCTCAATGTCGTATTTGAAATTCTTATCCGCCAGCCTTTCATAGATATTCCGCCGGATATACCTGTCCGATGCCCCTTTGTTATTATTGATAATAATCCGGGATGATTGCTTGGCTCCATGCGATATCATATTGGATATTTTACGTTTCTTGAATGGTGGGACAAAACTTTCAAACTCATAAAACAGATCGCCCACTTTCAGATCCGGACACTTCCGTTCATAAATTGTTCCGGTAAGTGATCCGTATATTTCCTTATATGCTTCCGACTTGAAGTGGACGGAAGGTGTGAGCTTCACAATGTTTCCTTCTTTTGCCAACTGATTAGCTACTGTCAGAAGGGATTTGTAATCGTCTTTTTTCTCTACCAGTTCGTGGATCAGGACTTCTCCTCCGTTCTTATACTTCTTGTAAGACACATACTGAAGAGATAAAGGCTTCTCTATATTTTCGGAGATAAAGTTCTCTACTGCCTTTTTCGCGCCCTTACCGGCATCCTTAATATATGGATGGGTATCGGAGAATACTTTTCCGTCGATTCCAGGATTATTGTCCAGTCCCGGATCCGGTCTGTCTTCTTCGTGCGGGATCAGTTCTTTTCCAGTTGCCGGGTCATCGGTCGCCTCCAGTGAGCATTTGCAGTTCCAACGATCTCCGGGACGATGATTCGACCAGAATGGATGTCTTTGCGGAAGAGTCAGCCCAATGCTCCAGTATTGTTTATGTACCAAATCGGGCGTAATACTCGTTGTCGGCATCCACCGGAGATTCGGTAAAATATCCTTTACCCGCCGGAACTGTTCCCAGTCCGCTGCCTGATGGGCGCGGAGTACTGCCGTATCATATTCTGTCCGGAGCCAGTGTTTAACATTATGATCCGTTATCGGAGCCACATCCTCGGCAAACCGGTCAAATGATTTTAATTTACCATTCTCATCTACCAGCTGGGCAGCAATATCGTTTTGCAACCGGTGTGTCCTGAAAGCTGAAAAGACGGCATTATTATACTTGAGTTGCTGATAGAAGTCATAATCCGGATCATACATCGTCCTGACTCCATATCCTTCATCGGTAGCCTGGTTAAATACTTTCCATGTCTCATCAAAGAGCCCCCGGTCGATTTCGGTCATCGGGTTGAACTTCTTTTCATAGATACGGATAAGAGTTTCCTTCAAGACATTCTCATCGAACAGGAATGCTTTGGATGCTTCATTTTTGAAAGGGTGTACGGAGTAATACAAATTATCCATCCTCTCGCGGAAGCCCCCGTAGTCTCGGCGGGGGCTTAGTCGAAAAAACGGTTAAAGAAGTTATTAGCGGTTTTTACTTTTTCCTTTTCGATAATAACATCTTCCTTCTCTTTTTCCTTTTTGACCTTCATCCGGGAATTGTAGTCTTTCGGTTTTTCTATGCCGAAAGTTTCATAGAGGTAGTCATGCGAAACCGGCAATCCCATGCCCATCAGTTTTTCAACCATGGCCAGTTTCTTATCTATGTCTACTTCTTCCGATTCATAATCGAAGCTTCCGCCTTCAGTCGAAAATCCAAGAGAAGCAAATGTATCAGTCATGTCATAGTTCAGGATGTTCAGTATATCCGTTCTGTCCATTTGGTTAATCAATTCTTCTGATTTTTTCTGTACCGTTCCCAGCGCTTGAGTACCGGTAGCAGACGCTTCTGTTGTCAGGGTATTGCCCAGGAACAATTTGGATATTTCCGCGTTACATCGCTCAGTCAGTTTATCATAAAGATCAGCGCTGCCGGATTTATTGTTGCTTTCGACAAACCGGAACCCGCTCCCTTCAGGTCGGATAATAACGGCAGCTCCTCCATCTTCAAAAGCATCCTTCAGTATCCGGCTACGTGCATCTTCATCATTCCCATCGTAAGTATATTCCCGGACAGGCATACCGAATATTTCGGAAAATTGCGCCCAGTCGGCCATCGTATTACGTTTATAGATGACATAAGGAGCTGCCTGGGCAAAAATGCCCGGATCATTCGGATCCCCGACAAAGAGGAGGTCTTCGTACTCATCCCAGGAAGTACCGGTAATGTCTGTTTGCCGCTGTAATATTAATCGTCTTTGCGGGTCGACATGCTTACGTGGGATCAGATCATAGTCAATCCACTTTCCGTTCATATAAAATTGGAAAAGAGAATTTCCCCATGTCTTATAGTCCCATGCATCAGACAGGAACCGATAGAACCAGGGAGAACGAAGCTGCTCATTAATCACATCGTCCGGAACTCCATTTCTCCGGAATACAATCGGTGTGCATAGGACGGCACTTTTACGTTTAGTAACGACCGATGCCACGTGCGGATCCATCATTATCTCACTAAACAGGTCATAAAGCTTGCTCCGCCGGGAATAGTCGATATTCTCGAAGTTATGTATCCCGGCCATATAAGTGGCCATGTCGATACCGAACCGCTGGGTTTGTGTAAGTATGATTGTGTTGGGAGATGTTTGTCCCGGACGCGGAACGTTTCCTCCTACTGTTACCCTATTTTGTTTTTTTTTCCTTGCCATATCAATAATGATTAGTACGTTTTCTATTGCTCTTCGTTAAGAAGGGAGATTTACCGGCCAGCTCATCTTCCGGAAGAAGCGGAGCGCCGTCAATGGATACACTTCCCTTATTTACTTCTTTCAACCATATCATCGCCCTCTCAAAAGCATCTTTGGTTACCTGGGACATTTTCTGCGGGTTGTGTATCTTGAAGATATTATAGACTGTTATGTCCAAAGCCATCATCAGTACTAGCTGATTTCGGGCGCTTCCGGTAGCCGAAAATATTTTATCGCAATCGTACCGGTTATTCAGGTAACTTCGCACGAGGGCGATCGATTGGTCTTCCACTATCTCAATGATCGATTCGTCTTCCCTTACCAGTGCATCCAATATCTCCCTATGTATCCGGGCTTTATAATCTCCTATATTTATAAATTGACTCATAAATTTTACCTCCTGTGTTTATTGCGTTTATTTATAGTCTTTCTGTCGATCGTATCTTTCGGCTGTAATTCCGCCTGCTTTTGATCCAGGATACGATTACCTCCCTCGATCGTATCCGGAGCAGCTACGTCGTAAGGCATAGTCAGTTCAAACATTTTGAACTGGTTTACGATCTCCTGCATGTGCGGATTGTCCTTTTCTGCTTCATTGAAGATTAGTTCGCCATCCCTGTCCATCGGTTCCAGGTTGGAGTCTATACGGGTTGCTTTGTCGGTCTTTCGTTCTTCGTCTCCTTTGATGTTCAGCTTCATCCCATATTTCTTGTTTGCTTTACGAGTCAATGGTTTAAAAACTTGTTTGAAGAATGGATCCTGAAGCTTGTTATTCTCCATATAGCAGTAAACATTCACTTTGCCTTTGCCGGTTACCCACTTGATCAGCTCGTAATACCAACCGATAAATATGGAATTCAGTCCTTTTCCTACAAATCCTTTGATTACATAGAGGATACCGTTTTTCTTACCAAGCAGTATAACCGCTTTTCCGGAACTCTTCTTGGTTTTGTTTTCTCCCGGCGCCGGGTCTCCGTAAATGACCAGGTACTTGAATGATGATAAGCGGGGTACCTGGCCGTAAATACAATTTTTGAATACGGAACCTTCGGAGATAGGATTATTCATATACTCAGCCTCAAAAGCAGATGTCGACATCGTTTTCTTGAGTCGTGCGATATTTTCAAGTGTGTTCTTGCCTGGCCAGGTACTTTGTCCGTTTTCGTCCATCACATTGACGATTTCTACCCGGTCGGCTCTTTCGGAGGCGCGAACCACACAGCAATCCTTTGCGATCGTATTATTCAGCCATACGATCTGGAAGTTTTTGGAAATAGACCGGGTCGCATAAACGGCTTTCTCCGCCCACTTAAACCGTTTTTCTATCGTATCCAGATTACGCACATCCTCATCCGTGTCAACGTCTGTAAAGATGGCTTTGTCCGGACGGATTTCTTCGTTCCGTAGTCCACGGGGAGACTGTCCGGCGCCGAAAGCGTAGAAAGCCACACCCTGGGTGGTTATGAATCCGCCACTCGCCCAGCTGCCCGGAAGCTGCTGCACACCATAGTCGTTAATGATGCGTTCGTTTTTCTCCAGATTGATTTTGTAAGGCTCCAGGAAATCAGCAGCTTTATCATAACTGTTCGATATGAGCATAATACACTTTTTCTGGAGCTTCTTTTTACTTGTAAGCGCCTGATAGAGTGTTTCCATCATCGTAACAACATCCTTTGCCAGCTCGCGAGACCAGCGTCGGACAATGACACTTTCCGGATGGCTTAATGCGTATTCCGAGGATTCGACATGGAATGGAGCCGCAGGCGCAAAGCAGTATTTCGGGAAGTAGTATTTTTTCCACTCCTCGAAATCGTCTTCCAACCTTTTTATACGTTCCTTCTGCTGAGCTTCAGTCTCGGTCGTATCGACGGATACTTCAGCCAGGAAATTCTTATAGTATAAATCCCAGTCCCGGACGGCTTGTTTATCGACGGCTGTTAATCCCATTACTTCCCGCTTAATAAATGCTTGATAAATTCGTTAATGATGGCGCCTACCAAAGAAGCATGATCCGTATTAATAGGCCGGAGCCATGAGAGTAGCCTTTTTCCTACCTCCGCCACATCCCGGATGGAAGCTTCCTGCTCGAGTGCTTCCAGGTCGGCGGTCAGTTTTCGTCTTATATCCGCCTGCTTACTGTCCGGATAGCCTACCTTGGCAATTTCCTCATCCAGTTTAGAGAGCTGCACCAAGGTCGATATATGTCGTTCTTCCCGGGTTTGCAACAGGTTCAGCCGTAAATGTTCCCACTCCTTAACCCATTTGTTTGCAGTGACAAGGGATATCTCCGCTTTTTTAGCTAATTCTTTCTGGGTAATACCTTTTTCCGTCAGGAAAATATATTTAGCCAGTTCTTTCTTCTGCGATATTTTTAACTCTTTAACCATCTTTTTTACGCAAAATTGGGGCTATTAATAGCCCCAGACAAATTAGGATTTTATGATAAAAAGTTCTGATTATACTATTCATTTATAAAGTTTTATCATGCTTTTCTGATTTGGCAGACGCGAAATAATCCCTCAATTTTGTATCCGTAATTCAATTTAAGAAAAGCAATATGAAGCGATTTTTCAATGTAATAGCCGGAACAGATAAAGCAGCTTGCATCCTTCTGTATGGGGATATCGGGGAATGGGGAGAAGTGACCAGCGCCGATATCGTCGGCGAACTCCTGGAGATGGAGAATGAATATGAAAGGATTGATGCCCGTATCAACAGTATGGGAGGCGATGTGTATTCCGGTATCGCTATCGTTAATGCTTTCCGTAACAGCAAGGCCAACATAACGATCTACGTGGATGGTGTAGCTGCTTCCATGGCTTCCATTATTGCCCTTTGCGGCAAACCTCTTTATATGAGCAAATATGCCCGGCTGATGCTCCATAGTGTACGCGGGGGCGCATACGGTACCAAAGATGATCTGAAGGATATGATCCGGGAGATGGAAACCCTGGAAGATACCCTTTGCGACTTCATTGCCGGCAAAGTAAATAAGACCAAAGAAGAAGTCAAGGAATTGTACTTTGACGGAAAAGACCACTGGTTGTCCGCTCAGGAAGCTTTAGGCCTCGGACTTATAGACGGTATCTACGACGTGGATCCGGTACCCGAGGATTCGACCAACGAACAGGTATATAAAATTTTTAATAACCGGCTCGAAAAGCCAAAAAACAAAAAAGACGAAATGAACTTAGAAGAAATCAGAAAACGTCCCGCCTTTGCCAATTGTGCAACCGAGGCGGATGTTCTCCGGCAGATCGATCAACTGGAGAGTGAAGCGGGAAAGGTTCCCGGATTGGAAGAAAAAATTCTGGCTTTTGAAAACAAGGCCAAAGAAACGGAAGAAGCGGAAGATGATGCCTTCCTGGACACAGCCATCGCTGAAGAGCGTATCAAGGAGGCTCAAAGAGTCTATTTCAAAAACCAGTTGAAAACCGACCGCGAGGGAACTAAAAACCACATCAATTCCCTGAAGCCAAAGAAAAAGGTTATCGATAACCTCGGAACGCCTCTGGCAGATACTGTCTCGGCATGGGACAAAAAGATGGAAGAGATCCGTAACAAGACGGGTCAGTAAGCCGGCCGGTTCTTTTAATCATTCAATAAATATCATTTAATAAACATTTAAAACAGTTTTAATTATGGCAATAATTATAGCAAATACCAATTACAATGGAGAAGTTCTGGAGCAGCTCTTAACGCTGGCCGCTACCGGCAACGAACTGGTAGAAAAAGGGCTTATCCATCTGGAGCCGGGAGTACATGAGAAGTTCTCCATTCCGAGAATCAAAACCGGAAAGATGCTCCAAAAACGCAAAGAGCAACCGAAAGATTCCGACAGCAAAGGAGATTTCAACTATTCGGAAAAAGTCCTGAAGCCCGTTGACTTCATGGCTTTTACAACCTTCAATCCCCGATCCTTTGAGAAGATCTGGCGTAAATGGCAACCGAAAGGAAACCTTGTCTTTTCCGAACTTCCGGCAGAAGGACAAAACGCTTTACTGTCCGAAATGGCCAAAACGGTAAAGTTTGAGTTGGGATGGCATTTCATCAACGGCGAGTACGAAGAAGGCGATGACGATACCAAGCTTTTCAACGGTATCATTATCCGGATGAAAGAAGATGACGATACGATCGTCGTTCTTACTTCTTCCAACACGATGATAGGCAAACTGAAGATGCTTCACAAGAACATCCCGGTTACCATGCGCGCTAATCCGGGTCTGAAGATACTTATGAGTGTCAAAGATTTCGACCGCTACGATGACGAACTGACGGCACAACCGAACAAAGGCTCCAACTGGACGGATACCAACGCCAAGCGCTTCAAAGGTATCAATATCGAACCTTTGGCTAACTGGCCGGACGGTATGCCGGTAGCTACCATTACCGGTATGGACAATAACACCAACCTATGGGGAGCGGTCAATCTTCAGGACGATATGGATGTGATCAAGATCGGTCTCTTGGAAAATGCCGGCGAACGCTACTTCTTCAAGATGCTGATGAAAGCTGATACTCAGATCGCTTTCGGGGAAGAATGTATCATGTTGGAAAAAGTAGCTGCTTCTTTGGAAGTAGAACCGACCCAACTGGAGTTCCCGGCAGAAGGCGGAAGCCTCACTGTAACCGTGGAAGCTACCGAAGAATTCAAGGTATCTCAAATTGCCGAAGGTTTCTCCTTTGACATTACCGATGACGGCGTGACCGTAACGGCAGATGACAATACTGAAGGAACGGGAGAAAAGACCGGTACCATGGTCATTTCTTTGTCGGAAAATACTTCCAAAAAAGTGACTATCACTCTAACTCAGCCGACCGAAGGATAATCTCCTTCGGGTCGGTTAAACGTATCAATCAAGCTTTTTTATTAATCATAAAATTTTCAAGTCATGGCAAAAGACAAAAAAGAAACAGTGAAAATTAAAGTCCTGAAACCTTTCCGGGACAAGTTAGACAACAAAATCCGCTATGTGGAAGGTATAGAACTGGAGTTTGAAGCCGAACGCGCTGAAGATGTAATCTCCCGCGGATTGGCTGAGTATTCCGAACCGGTTGGTTAATCATGGCTAAATTACAGTATTTAGTTCTGCATTGTACGGCTACTGCTGAAAACCGGACTGTATCCTCCGACGAGATCCGCCGATGGCATACCAGTCCGGTAAGCAAAGGCGGTCGCGGATGGAATCAGGTCGGATATACCGATATAATCCATTTGGACGGCCGGGTGGAACGCTTGGTCGATAACAATGAAGATGCGTCGGTCGATCCCTGGGAGATTACCAATGGAGCAAAAGGGTACAATTCCATTTCCCGGCACATTGTGTACGTCGGCGGATGTGCCGCTGACGGTAAGACTCCCAAGGATACCCGGACATCTTCACAGAAAGAATCTCTGGAGAAGTATGTGAAAAACTTCCACCGGAGATTCCCGGATGTGAAAATCATCGGACACAGGGAAGTAGCGGCGAAAGCCTGTCCTTCTTTTGATGTTCAAAAATGGCTTAAAGAAATAGGCATCAAGTAAATTTTCTTTTCATAATTCTCGTAGACAATGACAGAAATCATAAACATAATCAAAGAGATTCTTTTATGGTTACTCCCGGCCGGAGGGCTGGGAGGAGTCATTGTTTGGATATTTAACAAGAAATTACGGACACTAAGAACAGACAAAGAAGTACACGATACATATAAGGAGATGTACGATGATGTGAAAGAAGAACTAAAAGAATTACGCAATGAAAACAGAAAATTACATAAGGAGTTCGCCCGGATGGAGACGATTGTCGCTATCCTTGAAACCATTTTTTCCAAGGTGGTGGCTTGTCGGTATTATAATTCTTGCCCTATCCGTTTCGAGTTGCAGCAGCTCCAAAAGCATCAGCGAAAAACAGGAGGCGGAGATAGTGGAAATAAAAGAAAAGTACGAAAGACTGCCGATCCGGATCCCGGAATCGAAAGTGAATCTTCAGATACCGATGGCGAATCTTCCGACCCTCCCCCAGGGAGCCGGTTACACGAATAAGCAAGGACAGGCAAATGTCAAAGTTACAGCGGAGAATGATACGATCTATATCGAAGCTTCCTGTGACGAGGTAATAGCCGACTTGGAAAAGGCAGAACGGGAAATAAGCTATCTAAAAGAGAAAACGGAATTAGAGTCGGAGGAGAAAAAACCTCCTGAGATCGGAATAAAAACGATTCTTAGATGGTTCTCGCTCGGCCTCGTGATAGGAATAATAATTACAATAATAACAATCAGAAAACTAAAAAAGTAAAGTTATGGCAGATACAAGTGATGGATTTATTTATGGACTGGACGTCCTGAAATTCAAAGGAAAGGTCTTCGGCTATATCTCGGAAGACGGCCTGACTGCCGGAGGAACCGAACCGACCACGACTCAGGTCAGAGCGGCTCAAAAACGAAACGCGGTGGTTAAGACCCTGTTTACAACTCCGGGAAGCAAGCAATTTACCTTCGTTCTTATCCAGCTAAAGGGAGAGAACTTTAAGGATGTATTCGGAGGCGAGGTCGATGCGGATGGTGTTTACAGCGCTCCGGCAATGGAAGAAATCCAGGAAGGAGATGCGGTAATCGAATGTGCTTCCGGTCATACGATCGACATTCCGAAGGCTTCGCTGGTCGGTAATCTGGCTCAGGCGATCAACCTGGCTCAAACCCTGGCTGTCTCCTGTACCATGGAGATACTGATTCCGGATGATGGCGGGTCTCCATTCCAGATCTACCCTCCGGGACAAACGCCTCCTGAAGGATAAAAGATGAAGAAAGAGGAGCTGTTGGCTTCCGAACTACTTTTAGACCTGGGCGTTGCGATCCCTGTTCGCCCGCTCAGGTTTTTAAGTAAAAAGAAGTCTCGAAAGGTATTGATCCGGAGACCGTACATGGGAGGGCTTATACGTTTCTCCCGGATATATTTGAAGATGGGAGTAAGCTCGGAAGAGATAAAAAAGTATAACCCGGACGAGATGATGGAGTTTATGACTAATCATGGACACAGCGTCAGCCGGATGGTAGCCGTAAGTATTGTAAGGGGATTTTTCTCCTATATATTATTCGGCAACCTTGTAGCCTGGTGGCTGCGCTGGCAGGTTCATCCTTTATTTCTTGCTGAAGCGGTAATCCAATTAATCGACCATACGAATCTCGACCCTTTCAAAAATATTATCATCTCGGCGGACAAGATAAATCTGATGAAGCCAAGAATGAGCCATGGAAAAGAAAACGGGAGTTAAAGACCGGCCGGATGGAAGGTTCCCATAGCCCGTTCGGATTCGTCTGGCAGATAGCGACAGCCACCGGCTGGAGTATCAACCGGATACTTTGGAAAATTCCTTATCCTACATTAATGCTGATGATAAAGGATATTCCAAGGTATGTTACGGAAGAAAACAAAAATCCGGGACAAAGGAAAAACCGGAATACGAATAAACAAAAAACAAAAGGACAAAGCGCTCTGGACTTTTTCCAGACACGATTGACAGATAATGGCAAGGGCGGTTGAAATAGAATTTTTAATGAGGGATCGGATGACTCCCGGAATGCGGCGGGCGTATAACGAGGTTGTCGGTCTTGACAAAGAGATCGACAAACTGGGTGATACGACCGACCGTGTAACTGCCGGTATGGGAAAATCATTCGGGAACCTTGGCGGTGTTGTCGGAGGAGCATTGTCTTTCGCCGGTGCTTCTGCTTTTGTAAGCAAGATATTCGATATTAGGTCTGCCTTCCAGGATACGGAAAGCAGTATGACGGTTTTCCTCGGATCGGCGGAGAAGGCTTCGAAATTCATGCGGGAATTACAGGATTATGCCTGGTACAATATGTTTGAATTTTCCGACCTGACCGAAGAAAGTAAGAAACTCTTAGCCTTCCGCGTCGATGTGGAAGATGTTATTTCTGTTATAGATCAACTGTCCAATATCGCTGCGGGAGTCAAAAAGCCTCTCTCGGAATATGTCGATCTTTATACCAAAGCAAAAAGTTTGGGAAAACTGGAAGCTTCCGATATAGAGAGCTGGGGACAGCGGGGAGTTGTTATCATGGATACCCTGAAAGACATGGGTGTTGAAGTCGATCGTTCTTCGGTTAAATTTGAACATCTTGAAATGGTATTGAAGAATCTGACTTCTACCGGAGGCATGTTCGACGGATTGATGGCAGAACAAATGAGTAACCTGTCGGCCAGCTACGGTCAGTTACAAGACGACATTACCAATATGTTCAATGAATTGGGCGAGAAGTATCAGGATGTAATGAAAAGCGGTATCGAAGTCGGAAGCTGGCTCATTGCAAACTACGAACAGATCGGCCGGACGATCATGGAACTGGTCGGTGTTTATGGAACTTACCGTGTCGCTTTGGCTGCTGCAACTGCCGCCGAGTATTTTCGTTATCAGGCGACATTGGCCGGGATGGCCGGAATGACAAAGATGCAGGCCATTACCGATGTATTGCGCGCCAAGACAGCCGCATTAAACAAAACCATGCTGGCTAATCCTTATGTTCTTGTTGCCGCCGGGATCGCAGCTCTCGCCTATGGCACATACAAACTTATCACCTACCAGACAGAAGCCGAAAAGGCACAAAAGCGTCTGAATGATGCCCTGAAGGAAGCCGAAAAAAATTCCCTTTCCGAACAAAGAGAACTCGCCAGACTGAAGGGAGAGCTTTCGGCATTGACGAAAGGAACCGACCAGTACAATGAGGTTAAGGATAAGATCATTAAAAACTTCGGAAAATACTATTCCGGTCTTGAACAGGAGATAGAAGCGGTCGGATTAACCGAGGCCGCTTATAATAAATTAACAGAAGCCATAACCCGGTCATTCGGCGCCCGGCAGTATGAAAAGTTCACGCAGGAACAAACAGGCAATCTCGAAGAGACAATGTCCAAGAACCTGGGGAAAATTCAGGATAGATTGATTGATAAACTTGGAGAAGAAGCCGGAACCAAATACTATACAAAAATCAGAAATTCCCTATTGAATGGAGATTTAGGGATTTCAGGAACTAACTTCTATGATATTTCAGGATTGGAAGATGAAACCCGAAAAGCGCTGGATCAAGTCTCCGGAAGAGGAAATTTCGTTTCCAACTTTGCCATTGAAGGCTATATAAGGGAAATTATAAAAGCACAAGAACTGACCGATGAATTAGACAAAAAAGCAAGAATCAAATTTGGCATTGAGGATGTGACTCCATCCATTACCGAAAATAATTCGGAAGCGGCAAAGTCTTTTGATAATATCTCCGATGCTGTTTCGGATACAACTCAAAAGATCGAAAAGCTAAAAAAAGAAATTGCCGATTTGCGGAGCGGAGATATACAAGTCGAATCCGGATCGCTGACAAAAACACTGGAGGAAAAAATCAAAGAACTAAAAACGGCTGAAGATAAACTGGCCTTACTAACCGGTAAAGACAGTAAAACGATAAAAGCGGGACAGTCCGCTCTGGATAAGGAAAAAAAGCAGGCTCAAGAGTCGGCCGAATTAAGAAGGAAGATCGCTAACGATGAGATCCGGGAGGCGATCGAAAAACAAAGCCGTGAATTGGATAACGAGCAGGCTTTATTGAATATTCAGGAAGATGGTTTCGAGAAGCGCCAAAAGCAGGCGGAGCTGAACCATAAAAAGAACTTGTTGGCAATCGAGAAAAGGACACAGGAACTGATCGAAAAGCAACAGGAGACAGAGAAGAACGCCTGGAAACTGGAAGGAGAGAAAGGAACATTCGTCCCCACTACCATAACAGCAAATGACCTGTATAAGAACAATCCGGAAGCGAAAAAAGAAATCGATGAGAGTCGCTCTACTGCCAATGCGGTTTACAAAGCCGAAACGGATGCCCTGTATAAGGAACTACTGGATAAATACAAAGATTACGCACGTCGGCGTCGGGAAGTAGAAGAACAATTCCAGGAGGATATAAAAGCACTCAACGAACTTCCGGACGATAATGAGTACAAAGCGGATACTATTAAAGAAGCCGAAAAACAACGAAAAGAAGCCATCAAGTCGATAAACGAAGAGGAAGCTTCCGAAATAAAGAAGACTTCCGATTTGTTTATCCGTCTCTTTGGGGATGCTTCGACCCAAACCGTAAAAGAGATCCGCCGGGTAATCGATGAAGTCCAGGCATTATACGACTACCTTTCCACGACTTCGGATGAAGACCTGACCGATAATTTCGGATTTACGGCAGAGCAGCTTCGCAGTTTTAAAGGAGATGCCGAGCAACTGAAAGCCATCCTGGACGGATTGATTGCCAAGAAAAAAGAACTGGCCGAGAAAAGCGAGTTTGAAGCTTTCTCTCAAAGTATAAGCGATGCCCTCAAGAAAATAAACAAAGGAGGACGTGAGAATATCGGAGAGGGCATTGCCGATATCGGATCGGCCATCTCCGGGATCATGCCTTCGGTTGAAAAGTTCGGCCAGGACATCGGATCCATCTTCGGGGAAGATACGGCAGACGATATCAAAGTGATTACCGATCTTTTGGGGGCTACCGTCGAGGTCGGTACCGGAGTCGGAAAGATTATGTCCGGCGATGTGATCGGAGGGATAACCGATGTTGTCTCCGGATTGACCAAAGTTTTCTCCATGGCATCGGAAGCGGAGAAAAGACACAGGCAGGCATTGGAGGATATTGCTTCGCGCCGGTTGGATTTGCAAAGGCAATATAATCTACTCCTTCTTGAACAAAACCTTTTGCTCAAGGAGGCGTCGACCGTCTTCGGGGAAAAAGAAATTACCAAGGCGGCCAATGCACTAAAGAACTATGAGGAAACAATCCGACAGCTTCAGGAAGAGATGCGAGGAGATGCTCCGGGTGAATTCTTACGTATTTTTGGTTCCAAAGAGTATGAAAAACAACTCAAGGCATACAATGATGGAATCAAAGGCCTTCAGGATGCCCAGATCGTAACCGGACATAAAAAGACCGGTCTTTTCGGTTGGGGAAAAGGGAAAGATACATACTCCAGTATTTTGGATGTATATGACGATGTGATCGATGCGGAAGGTCGGATCAATACCCAGCGGATCCAGACAATTTTGGATACCCAGAAAATGAATGATGAGACTCGGGCTTATCTCGAAAACTTATTGGCGCTGGAGGAACAGGCCGAGGCGGCAGCCGAAGCCTTGCGGAGTTATCTCCAGGAAACATTCGGGGTATTAGGAGAAGATATTATCTCTTCTATTACTTCCGCTATTATGGATCAGGGCATCGATGCCTGGGAGGAGTTCGGAAAGTCCGGGGCAAAAGTTATCGAGGCGCTGGGAGAACAGCTGGCATACGAACTGTTCTTTGCTGATAAGTTTGCCAAACTTCAGGCCGACCTGGAAGCGATCTATTCGGACACTTCCGATCCCGAGGAGATAGCACGCCGGCAAATGGCTCTTATCGGTAATTTTTATTCTACGATCGACGATGAGATGGCAGCCGCTCAAGACTTCCTGGAGCAATGGAAAAAGAATGCGGCTGACCAGGGCTTTGACCTGTGGTCAGATGATTCTTCCTCCCAGAGTGGAAAGGCCGGAGCCTTTACCACCATGACACAAGACCAAGCGGGAAAGCTGGAGGGATTATTCACCTCGGTTCAGAACCATGTGGCCAGTATGGACGATAAAATGAGTGATTTAAGCGAGGCTATGTACGATTCGGTTGATCTGCTTGGAGAGATCAGGGATAACACCGGCACTGCGGCCGCTGAGTTAAAGACAATCAGGGAGGACATTAAAGCAATAATCAGGGACGGACTAAGAATGAAATAAGATGGAAATACTGGAAGGATTATTATTTATCAACGATACGGATGTGTATCTTCAGTATGGAGCTTTCCTGACGGAAGACTCCCCTGGAAGTTTTAGTAATTATTCCGAACTTTTGAAGCCGGCAAAGATGAAACCTTATACGGCGGTTGACTTTCGGGAAGAGGATGGGGAGAAACTTCCCGATGTACTTCCCGATCCGGCCTATGAACCTCGGGATGTAACATTATATTTTGCCATTCTGGCCAATACGGCTGCCGTTTTTTTATCCCGGTACTCCGCTTTTCTCGGCCTGCTTAAATCGGGTTGGCTTAATATCCGATTGCCTGAACTGAATAAGACCTACCGGATGTATTACAGGGAATCGTCTGCCTATGACCAACTCACTCCCATCGACGGGAAAGTGGCTGCAAAATTCAAAGTAATATTCCGGGAGCCGGTACCGGAGAACTAAGAGTGAAAAACTAAGAACTAAAAGTTATGAAATTGGAAATCAAAAATAAGAACGGAGAAGTAAAAGCGATCGTATCGCCTTCGGATAATTCGGTATTGACACATGCCGCCATGGGCGAGCATGTGCTTTCCTTGTCTTTTGTTCTGACTGAGTATATACAGTTGGATGTGGACGATAACATTTTGTTCCTGGGGAAAACTTACAAACTGCTTGAGATATACCATCCTACCATGAAATCCCTTCAGGAGTGGTCGTATGATCCGAAATTCTATGGGGTGGAGTCGGAACTGAAAAGGGCATTGGTACTGAAAACGGTCGACAATGAATTTGACCCGGTATTTCCACTGACCGCTCCGGCCAGGGAACATCTCGCCCTCATCGTTGAAAACATAAACCGGATAAAGAATAGGACAGACTGGAAAGTCGGGGAAGTGATAGCAAGCGAAAATGTTGTTATTTCTTACAATGGTACCTACTGTTATGATGCCCTGACTGAGTTGGCGAACCAGCTGGAGACGGAATGGTGGGTAGAGGGAACGACAATAAATCTGACTCGCTGCGAGTTCGGCAATCCGATAACGCTCGGATATAATAACGGGCTGACAGGGCTTTTGAAAGACGGGAACGATAACGCTAAGTTTTTTACCCGGCTTTATCCGATCGGAAGTTCCAGGAACATCGTAGCTTCGGATTACGGATCATCCCGGCTCCAGCTCCCGGGAGGACAGAAATACGTCGAACAAAATCTTCAGTTCGGTATTATAGAACATTTTGAAGAATCGGCTTTCTCCCATATCTATCCGCGCCGGGTTGGTACCATCAGTTCTGTCCGGACGGAAGAGCGTACCGGAGAGGAAGGTAATCCTTTTACTGTATATTTCTTTAAGGATTCATCTCTGAACTTCGATCCGAACGATTACGAAATAGCCGGACTTATTAAGATGGTTTCTTTCGAATCCGGAGAGCTTCTCGGGCAAAAAGACTTTGAAGTCAATTACTATTCAAATTCTCAGGAGTTTGAAATCATCAATCAGTATCCGGAAGGATTCGGTCAGTTACCGGGAGGGTCGCTTATTCCAAAGCCAGGAGACGAATATATCCTTTATAACATTAAGATGCCCGGGGAGTATTATCCGTTAGCTGAAGCGGAATACAAAGAGGCGGTCGATGCCTATATGGAGAAATATAACTTAGACAAATCCATATATAAAGGGGACACCGATTATATTGAAATCCTGATCCGTAATCTGGTAGACCTGAAGATCGGCCAGCGAATTAATCTTCAAAGTTCCCGATACTTCCCGGAGACCGGTTCTCGGATCAGCCGGATAACCGAAATATCCCGGAAGGTTAATCTTCCGAGTCAGATGACGCTTAGCTTCTCGGATGTGATTGCCAAAGGGACATTAGAAAGTCTTCAGGAAGGGATAAGCGAAGCGATGAACTATGCCCGGTCGAATGCTTCATCGCTTCCGGATATTATCAGAAGTTGGGAGGGTACCGAGCCGACAGACTATAACCTTTTCTCTGCTCTTAAATCAATCCGGGAGTTTCTATCGAAGAATAATGATGATACGGCGCGCGGGCTGATCACTTTCCTAAAAGGGTTGGAAGTAGGTGATTTTCATTCCGGTTTCCTCGGATCCGGAGCAGCTATCACAGTTGATGAAGATGGTATCACAACGGCTGAAGTAGATAAATTGATTGTCCGCCGGTATGCTAAGTTCTTTGAACTCATAATCGAACGTTTGAGTCATATCGGAGGGCAGTTGATTATTTCGCCGGCGCGGATGATCTGTACGGAAGTAGAGGAATTAGTTGCCTCTTACAGGTGTTACTTCGATACCGGAGAGAATGGGGAGTTTGTCCAGGAATTCGTAGCGGGAGACCAGGCACGCTGTCAGGTGTGGACTGGATCCGGAACGAAATACTACTGGAGGCTTGTTACCGGTACCGGAAGCGATTACATTGACTTATCCAAAACGGATGCTGATTCCGGATCGGACATTCCGGTAGCCGGGGATCATATCGTCCAACTGGGGAACCGGGACAATACAGAACGGCAAAACGCTCAGATACTCTCTTCCTTCGGGGAAGATGCACCCAGCTACAAACAATACTCAGGTATCGACAGCTATTCGTTGGTCGATAAGTATGTAACCGGATTTACCAGCAAAGGAAACCGGATAGAGGGTCTGCTTAATATCCTTCCGGGAAGCCTGGGCTGGCAGAACCTGCAAGGCTTACCTGAAGAGATCGCTAAAGCAGCCGATATTGAAGTCGGCGCTGTCAACCTCGTCCGGAACTCGGCTTTCTCCGGAGACTATGAGAGCCGATACCTGAGACCGGATACTCAACTGGAGCCTGATACGGAAATGTTCAGCGGTAGTCTTACATTCTGGGAAGGGGATGCCATTGTGGAGGAAGACACAGAGAGCGCTTCCGGCTATTCCTGCTCGACTGTTACCAGGATATCGCAAGCGCTGTATCGCCCGCTTATCGATGGGGAACGCTATGTTCTATCATTCAAAGCCAAAGGTAATATTACAGCCAAGATCGGAACGGCTACCATGATGCAGTCGATAACCGGCGGATATGAACGGATCGGATTTCAGTTCGAAGCCCTTCAGGCTACCACAATAGAATTTTCCGGAGAGTTTGCGATCTGCGAAATACAGCTGGAGCGCGGAACGATTCCGACGGCCTGGTCAGTTTCGCCTTATGATAATGACAAGTCGCTGGTTCAATATGAATCACTCCGGTACATGTCCGATGCTATTAAAGGAATGACTCAGATACTGGGAGGTCTGATACTGACATCGATGATTCAACTCGGAAAGTACAAGGACGGGGTACTGGAGAAGATTACAGCCGGTATGTCAGGATTGTATATGGATGACAACGATGTCGCTTTTTGGGGCGGTGGGACATTTGAACAGGCTATCCGGACAGTTATGACTTTCGCCAACGATCCGCGGAAGCAGCTGACGGATGACGAGTGGAAAGAGTTGGCCAATGTCGTGATAACTCATGGAGGCCGGGCGATACTCAATGATGCGATCTTCCGGGGAACGGTGTATGCCAGTTCAGGAGTATTTAAGGGACGCATAGAGGCTGATGAAGGTTATTTCGTGGGTCAGGTTGAGAGTAATAGCAATGGGAATAGAGTTAGGATTGACCCTTCAGGATTAGAGAAAATACGTCTGATTGCAGAATCAGGATATCAAATAGCTAATCTTGGTTTTTATTCTCAGATTGCGGGTCGGACTATGGGTCGGATTCAAGTACATGAGAGAAATGAAAATGGAGATTTGTTACGGACATTATCAATCACTCCGGATGGAATAAATATAATACAAGGAGCAAATATAATGACAATCAATTTTGTCGGAGGGGAAGCTCGTATTAATTGTAAGCTACCAACATCGGGATCAGGATTAGACTCTGGGTATTGGTGGTATGATAAAAACAAAGGAATACAAATAGTAGATTAATGCGGCCATGTATATTCATTTATCTCAGCAATACGAATTCCCTTGCCATCCAGTAATAGGGTGTTTTTGGTATTTTTTTTTAATCTCAAGGTTTTTTCAAGCCTTAGGTTACTATATTCACCATAGGAGTAAAATATATAAACTTCAGGAATATACTCGGATAGTATTACCTCTTCCGAAGGTATATTATTTTCAATGTTTCTTAATTGTTTTATCAGGATACATTTACCCTCATCGTCGTAATAACCGACTTTGGGTTCTGGAAAATTGGATGCGCCTTCTTTTGCTAAGAGGACAAAACTTGTATAGTCTTGCGAATCCCCTTCGTCATCGGAACAGGAAACGAATAGACAAACAGCCAATAGGAGATATATTATATTTTTCATGGGTTAAAAAGCTTAATCGGCTACAAATATAAGAAATTAATTAAAGCAAAAGATATGGACTTAAACAATATACCCTCTACCGGGAAATGGTCGGAAGCTTCTGCCGGCATCAATGAGAACTTCAATAAGGCGAATATTGAGATAGAGAAACTGAAGAATACAAGTGTCCGGGACAAAGGTTATTTCTCATCGGAAGCATTGTTGAAAGCAGCCTGGCCGTCTCCGGTAGTTGGAGATAAGGCATGGGCAGGGAGTCCGTATCCGGGAACCGTCTATGAGTGTAGGGTGGCCGGAACCTGGACGAATACCGGCAATGTTCCGGATGTTCCTGAAGTGGACTTAAACAACTGGAGTAAATCAGATTGGTAAAACTATAAAATAAGGCAAAAATGGGATTAATAATTACGAGTACAGACAAAAGCGTAACGCTGTCAAGACAGACAGATGAAGTGTACGCAAAGAACCGGGTCAATTTCGACCAGGTTAAAACGACGATCTATTTCAAGATAGGTCAGGAGGAGTTATTTAATGAAGAAGTAACCGGCATTACCGTCAACGGCACCCAGTTGACAACAGCAAATGCAAAGGGACTTCTCTCTGACGCGCTTTTTCGTAATGCCTCCGGTGGCGACGTTCCCGGAGGCGATAACTGGGAACAAACAGACTTTTAAAAATCATTTAAATCAGTTTTAAACATGGCAACAATAAAACATTATAACGTCAATACCCCTCCGACAGCAGCCAGTCCGGAAGGGCAGTATTTTGTAAAGAGATCGGATAATCCGGATAGGATTGATGTCTATATCGTATCGAATGGAACGGTAAAAAAGCAGGAAAACAATGATGAAAATATAGCTCAATTAGGTCGCGATATGCCTGTTTTGAATGTCAGCAAAACTAATAATAAGTATGATTACACAACAGCAACAGCCCGCGCCGCCGTGCCGGAAAATGAAAGATTTTTAGGAAAAGAAATTCGTTATCAGACCGAGACCGGTTGGGTAAACGAGCAATATATCGGCGATAATGTAAGCGGATGGGCAACGGATACAAATTGGAAGCAAGTCGGGTCTGGAAGCGGCGGAAACCTGATTTTAGAATATACAACTGACATTAACACGACACGCAAGCTCGTCAAGCAAAGCGAGAGAAAATCCGGCTTGGAAATATCCTACAAGCATCTGGAATGGGGGTGGGTAAAAGAACGATTTGTCGGTACCGATTTTTCAGATGAGGGATGGGCAAATGAGGCATTTTGGGAAGACATTGTTGACACGAAAGAGTTTGTGCCTTCTAAAAATTTGATACCTACTCGTTTTATTCATAACGCAAAAACGAGTGCTGGAGATATATGGTATAATCCTGGTACTCCTGATTCTATTGTACGTCCGATGAAATTAGAGCCTGGACAAACATATACGATAAGTCGAAGTCAAACGACAGGGAATAACTCTATTTTGTTCTATTTAAAAGATGGAACACTGTCTCTTGTCTGGACAAACGATAGCACTGTCGTTACCTTCACAGTTCCCGAAAATTGCTGCAAGGTCACATTTACGGTGCTTTCCTCCGATATCGGAGGAAACGTTTTGCAACTCGAACAAGGAAATGAAGCGACAGAATTCGAAAGCCCCGTTTACTCTATTCAGGAAAAAATAGATACGTTGCCGGAATACACATTTATAGAAAATTTCGCACACTCTGATAATATTTCTAATTATAGTTTTAACGAGGGTGTGTTGAGTAACAATAGAGGTTATTCATTTAATCCGATTCCAGTAGGGGAAAATACGCACATTTCTTTGTATTATACCCGAACAAGCCACGGAGTGAGTGGTTTGGCGTTTTATAACTACACAGGGGACATAACAGATATAGCTTCTTTTGTTGCAAACGCTGCATTAATTTCAGGAGTCTACGGGGAGCATGTAAACGGCATACATCCTGTTCCGGCCGGCGCAACACACGCTGTTTATTGTTTCGACTTCTATCATGGATGGAAGCCTGACGACGACGAACTTGCAAGATGGCAAATACTTCTCGGCAAGCATGAATATGACCCAGCAAACAACTACAAAACGATAGTTGATGTCGTCGCCAGAGCCGATACGAAAATCTTAAAAAGACAAGCCCAACGAAAAAACTTGTTTGACAATTTTGGAATTTTTTCATGGAACAGGAAAAACGATAACAGTTCTGAATTGCATTCATATAACGGGCATTATTTGTTGTCAGAAATCGGAAGGGACGGAAAAACGCTCGATGAAATTGTTAATGACCCTGTTAAGTTAGCAGGACTTGGTCTTTCGCAAACAATAAAGTTTTCTCCCGAATCCGCTTTCAACCACTCAAATGAGTGGGAAAGGGTATTGCAAATAGGTGGAAATATACGAGGGGAATTTTATAGACCTGTTATGCTCGAGGGTTATCACGATATAGTTGTACAATGCGGGATGTATGTATATACGGAAGATTTGACAGAAGAACAGGTGCTCCAGCAGTTCAAAATAGGAGCAGCCACGGGCTTCGACTATAATGTTGGGACGGAAGATTTGACAGGCGTAAAAAAAATAAAAGAGAATACATACTATGTGTATAGAAATCAGAGTATCAGAATTATGGATTCTGATAACTGGAATACGACAGATGCTGGTATATCAGTGCTAATCCCGGATAGCATATCATGTGAATTTGGCGGTTTTTGTTGGTATGAGCCACTGGATGAGGATATGTATAATTGTTACAGAGGCAGTTTTAATACTGTTTTGTCTGGCGTTGACAAATTTGATGAACCGATTATTTATACAGCACTACAATTCTTACGTAAGAAATTTGACACACTTCCGTTCAATGAGTTCAAAAATCGAAAAGTAGTCGTATTGGGTACGAGCGTGCCGAACGAGCCTCCCTTCGGCGAGGCAGGAACGCTGCAATACCCACAATTTGTTGGACAGATTTTAGGATTCACTCCGACGGTGCGGTCAATCGGCGGTACTGGTGTTACATACGACCCGGCAAACAATATATACGGGCTATCGATGACTAATGCAGAAGCAGAAGCTGGGAATCCGGGTATTGAGAAAAGTTACGAAACTCAGCTCGACGGATGCTGGGATAGCGAATTATTCTTTATCGACCACATGCACAATGATGCCGGGAGACTACATCAATTTATCGACAATCCAGAGTACTGGGATTCTGCAAAACAAACGTTTAAGATAACGGACACAAATGCTTTTGACAGGGCATGGCCGATAGGTGCTATGAACTACATAATTAGAGAGATATACAAACGTAATCCTCGGGCTGTCATTTGTCTTATAAATGACTGGCGAGGCACTGCATTGAACGTGACAAACTATCTCGCAAACATCGTTGTCGGAGAATATTGGAGCATCCCTGTATGCAACCTGAAGATGGGAAACAGAGACATCGATATTACTATTGACGTGTCCACGTCAATAATCGGCTACGACGGTAGAACGATAGATATCCCAGCCGGTTCTGTTGTAAATCCGCTAAAGTATCAGACGAAAGCGGCTCCGGAGGATGACTCCCCGAACGATTTAATCCATCCAGGCAGATACGGACGAATTTTGTATGCGAAATATGTAGCAAAATGGCTAATGTATAACGTGTCATTACAAGATACAAACGGATTTTACTAATTCGAATTTGGCACGATTTGAACTATTTTAAGAGGGGATAAAGAAGTCCCCATCTCCATAACAGCCAGTTTCTCAGGCATGGCTGAAATAATAAAGGTGCACGAACACCACGACAGGGACTATATGTCCTTGAATCGGTGTTCGTGCACCTTGTTTTATTGCCTGAGACTACAAAAGTACTAATTTTTAACTAATAAAAAATGAAAGAAAAGAATTATCCAACGGCTCCACTTCCATTCCAGGGACAGAAGCGGAATTTTATTAGCCAATTTAAAACAGCCCTGGAAGAGTTGAAAAAGAAACAATCAGTCGATTTTATTGTCGATCTCTTTGGTGGTTCCGGATTACTATCCAGGACAGCGAAAGATGTGTTCCCGGATTCGGAAGTCATATATAACGATTATGACGATTACCACAAGAGACTCCTGAATATAGAGAGAACAAATAAGTTGCTTGATGACCTCCGGGAGCTTCTCGCTGATTGCCCTCGAAAGATTCGCATAGAAGAGCCTTATCGAAGTCGTATCATTGAAAGGGTCAAGCAAGAAAACAAAGCCGGATATGTCGATTACATTACTCTCTCATCTTCCTTGTTGTTTTCTTCTAAATATGTATTGTCTTATGATGCATTGAAAAAAGAATCCTTTTATAACAACGTGAAGACAGAAGGGTACAATATTGATGCCGGACATTATCTCAATGGCCTAAAGATCGTAAAAGAAGACTACCTGACTTTGTTTGAAGCTTACAAGGATAAAGAGAATGTCCTGTTTTTAACAGATCCGCCATACCTTTCAACTGATTGCACGACCTATCATTCGGATAAGTATTGGCGCTTGAAGAACTACCTGGATGTTCTAAACACTCTGAAGACAGAAAACTATTTTTATTTTACCTCCAGCAAGAGTCAACTGGTAGAACTCTGCGAATGGTTTGAAAAGAACTGCGGACTTATAAATCCTTTTAATGGCTCAGTTCTTCGGACTCATCAGGTAAATGGGAAAGTGATCAACTATACCGATATGATGCTGTATAAGTACAAAGAACTGGAGTAAGTTGAAAAAGCATTTAAATGGTTTTTGAAGGCCATTTAAATGCTTTGTTCCGATTTGCGAAAATATATGTATTTTTGTACAATTCGTTTAAAATCGATGTACTTTTCGTTTTGGCGATTATACAATAAACAATGAACCTATAAAAGATATAATAGCAAAAGAATATCCTTATCTCCCTGCATCAAATAAATCTGTAAAACAAAGGGAGTTGGCAAAGCTTATTTTACAAGGTTATGGTTCTACCCCTACAATAACGATAGAGAACAATGACAAAAAAGAAGATATTACGCTTTCTCTATACCCTATTGACGAGTTAAATTCAGAGCATCAAACCTCTCTCCCTAATCAAGACGGTTATCAGATTTTAGACAATAATATTGGCTACATACTTCCCTCAAGTTGTAGTGCCGAAAACAGAGATGAAGGACTCAAGAAAATTTTCAACAATACAAAAGGCATCATTATAGATATGCGTTGTTACCCTGGAGATTACATTTCATTTCCATTCCTTAGACATTTGTCAATCCTAAAACTCAATCATTCTTTAATAACTGCAGGTGATGTTTCTTATCCCGGCTATCATTATTTTATCAATTGGGAATACAACAATCAGAACTTCGACTACACAAATACTTATGAACACAAAATTGTAGTTATTGTAAATGAAGAAACACAAAGTCAGGCCGAAGACAATGTTTTAGGATTTCAACTACTACCACAAACTATTGCTATAGGCAGCCCCACCGCAGGAGCCAACGGTGCCGTATCTCGTATTCCTCTTCTCGGAGGACTACAAACAAGAATTACAGGTTTAGGTGTATATTATCCCGATGGCAGTAATCTGCAACGATGCGGCGTAAAGATAGACGAATTTATCGAACCTACAATAGAAGAAAATCGAGCTGAACGCGACGAAGTATTGGAGCGAGCAATAGAAATCATAAAGAACTAAAGCCTTTTACGCTTTTTATGTTTCTCAGCCAAGGTGCTATCACATTTTCTACTTCAAATTCATTTTTGAATCATCTAATTTCAAAAATATGAACAACAAGATAGTGAATGCCCACAGAGAAGAACCGCCATAACTAAAAAACGGAAGAGGGATTCCTATTACCGGCGTAATACCGATAACCATTCCAACATTTACAAAGAGATGGAAAAATATTATTGAAGCCACACTATATCCGTAGACTCTATTAAAGACACTCCTTTGTTTTTCTGCAAGATATATCAACCGAAGTATCAATACAAGAAATAATATTATTACTATGCTTGAGCCTACAAAACCCTGCTCTTCTCCTATTGTGCAAAATATAAAATCTGTATCTTGCTCTGGAACATATTTTAATTTGGTTTGAGTTCCGTTGAGATGTCCTTTTCCCAATACTCCCCCCGACCCTATAGCTATCTTAGATTGATTAACATTATACCCCGCCCCTATTGGATCATCTACTATACCCAATGACACTTGTATGCGTATACGCTGGTGAGGCTGTAAAACTTCTTCGAAAACATAATTTACAGAAAAGAAAAAGGCTATAGAAGATATTGCAAAAATCACAGCCCATAGATAAGTAGACGCCCTATAAAGTAAATACAAATAAAGCAAATAGACAGCAAATACTGCTATCACAATACCCAATGCCCAACAAATATTAAACGGATATACAATATAAAGTATAGACGATATTACAGTCGCCAAAAATATTACTAACAACAAATTCTTAATATGATGCCTTCCTTTGGGATAAGCATATAGTATGCAAAGCATCAACACTATAATAAGACTAAATACAAGAAACATTCCCATAGGTGTATGTTCCGTTATATTAGTTTCTCCAAAACGAACTCCAAGCACAAAAAACAAAACGGCTGCAAAACCCGCAAACAATATTCCTCCTGGCATTCCTTCTCTATAAAGAACAACAAAGAGTGCCATAAAGACAAGTGCCGAGCCTGTTTCTTTTTGTAAAAGAATCAGAATCATCGGAAGAAAGACAACCGCAAATATCAATACTGTTCGCCAAAAATTACTAATATCGAATTTATACACACTAAGTATTCTTGCCAAAAGCAAAGCGGTAGCAAACTTAGAAAACTCAGCAGGCTGAACCTGCAAAACCCCAGGCACTATAACCAACCACGAGCGAGATCCTTTTATTTCTGGTGCAAAAACAATAGTAAACATTAATAAGGCTACTATGATAGCATATATCCAAATAGAAAATAATTCATACCAATCTCTGTCTATCAATAGTAGAACAAAGCCTAACACCAAAGAGGTTCCTATCCATATTAATTGCATACCAGCACGAGTAGATAAGTCGAACATTCCCGCATTATCAAAGTTATACGATGATGCATAAATACTAAACCACCCTGCCATTACCATTACGGCATACAACAGAATTGTAAACCAATCAACAGTATTCCAGACACTAATTTTTCTTTGGTACATTTCTTAATATTACAGCTTTTTTCATATTATTCTCTATCCACTTATCTTGCTCTGGAATTTCTCCTTTTAGATATTTTTGTATCATAAGTCGTCCCATCGGCACAGCATAATTAGCTCCATATCCTCCATTCTCAACAAAAATAAGCACTGCCACTTTTGGATCTTCCATAGGTGCATAAGCCATAAAGATAGAGTGGTCTTTACCGCTATTCTCTGCCGTCCCCGTTTTACCGCAAACTGCAACATCTGGAATATTAGCCCCCTTACAAGTTCCTCCCGTAACCGCTCCACGCATTCCTTCCGCTACCGTTTGGTAATGCTTTGCATCAATCCCAGTATAACGAGGTGCAGTATATTTTTCATCAAGCGGAGTATCTTTTATTCCTTTTACAACGTGAGGCGTATAAAAATAACCTTTATTGGCTATAGTAGCAGCAAGATTACAAATCTGAATAGGCGAAAGAGCAACCTCTCCTTGTCCGATAGCAATAGAAATAATTGTCATAGCTTTCCACCAAGCCTTACCCTTTGCATCGCTATATCGTTTATCATAATATGCTGCATTAGGAATCATTCCTCTTTTTTCGTCTGCAAGATCTACTCCCAGCGCATAACCAAAACCTTGATTTACCATATAGTCTCGCCAAGTATTCATTGCGTTTTGTATACTTCCATACTTATTATTTTCAAGCATAGCGCGTAATCCCCAGCAAAAGTAAGCATTACAACTTGTTGCCAGAGCAGGAATCAGAGGAATATGAGATGGGTGAGCGTGACATTTCGGACGACCTCCCCCTAAAGGGAATCCTCCAAAACAACTATAAACTGTATTCGAGGTAATTATATTTTCTTGTAGAAAGGTTAATGCTTGAGCCGTTTTGAATGTTGAACCTGGCGGATAAGTATATAGCGACCTATTAATCAATGGTTCGTAAGGATCTTTTGCTAACTCCATAAACGACGAACTAAACTGTTTTCCAACCAAAGACGAAGGGTCATACGTGGGAGACGAAACCATACATAGTATCTCTCCTGTTTTGGGTTCTATCATAACTATAGTTCCTAACTTATTCCGCATAAGTTCTTCGCCATAAGCTTGCAAGTCTATATCTATCGAAAGAGTTAAATCTTTACCCGACACAGGCGCTATATCGTGAATACCATCTTCATACTTTCCTTTTATTCTACCGTGAGCATCTCTAAGAAGAATCTCCACTCCTTTTTCTCCTCTAAGATATTGTTCGTAAGAACGTTCCACTCCTGTTTTCCCTATATAATCGCCTCGCAAATAATAACTATCAGAAGCCATATTTTTCTTATCTACTTCAGCAACATAACCTAATACGTGAGCCGCATTAGGATGACTATACTCTCTTACGGTTCGGTTTCGTATATAAAATCCAGGAAACTTGTATAATGATTCTTGTAAAACTCCATATTCTCTATTGCCTAATTGCGTTAAAAACACTTGTGGAGTATATGAAGAATAACCAGGGTTAAGTTTGCGGTTTTTTATATCCGCCATTCGTTTACGAAAGGTTTCTATATCTATATCCGCAGCTTTACAGAAAGCCAATGTATCTAACTTTTGAGTCTCTCGAACAACAACCATAACTTCATAAGAGGGCTGATTGTAAACAAGAAGTTCGCCATTTCTATCATACATTACCCCTCGCGAAGGGTATTGTGTCTTCTTAAAGAAAGCATTACTATCTGCCCAGTCTTTATAATCGGGACTAAGCACTTGCAATCTAAACAACTGTATTAAATAAATCAATACAATTAAACAAATAAAGGCAATTATTAAAGCCGTTCGATACCCTGAATTAAACCTTTTATTACTCACCTTTTAGAAACTTCTGTATTTATACTTTCAAAAGCAAAGATAATAGTCATTGTAAGTATAAAGCTACCAACAAGACTAAAGATTATTCTCAATAAGTCGAATGCAGAAAAAGCTTCAACTGTGAATAAGACTAAATGATGCAAAAAGACAAGACAACTGGCATATCGCAGAAACAAACTTTTACCAAAAGTTGCAAATCCTGGAGTTGCCGACTCAAAAACATCTCGCGTGGTAGATAGTTTTAATAAATAAAACCTTGAAAAGCCAGCAATAATTGATGCCAAAATATTAATCCCTAAGGAATAGTTAAACAAATCAATTACCATTCCCATAATAAAGGAAAGAAATAACACCAAGTTTTTATTTGTATCTATAGGAAGCTTAATTAAAAAGTATATATATATATAAGGTGTGGCATACCCTAATATATGTATTCTATCACATATCCATACTTGTAAAAAGACAAGTAAAAAAAACATCAATAACAGTCTTAACCAAGTTACTTTCATTTCAATTATTTATATCTTTCAGCAGTTCCACTTGTTCTTCTCTCCAATAATTATCTATAACAAGCACATTGCTAAGTGCACTAAAATCAGTAAATAGTTTAATTTTAGCCCTGTTATAATTATCGTCTTTTTGCTTATACACTCCTTCTATTACTCCCACAGGCAATCCCTCAGGAAAGAATGCAGAGTATCCACTTGTTATTATTGTATCTCCGCTCAGCAATTCGGCGTGACGAGGAAGGTTTTCTAAATAAGTATATTGATAATCTTTACTATCCCATACCAATGGACCAAAGTAGTTTTTGTCTTTAATCTTACAGCTCAATTGAAATTTTGAATTAAGCACCGAGATTGCCAAAGAGTAGTTATCCGAAACATTCATTATTACGCCTACAATACCTCGTGGCGACACAACCCCCATATCTTGTTTTATTCCACTTTTAGACCCTTTGTTTATTAACACATAGTTTTCAGACTTTGTGTAAGTATTATATGTAACTCTTCCTGGTATAAAATCAACAGATGGGTTTAGCTGCAAATTTCGAGCATCGGCATACGAATCCCCTAAGAGTTCCAATCTGTTTTTATACGAGCAAACCGACTCCTCGAGCTGTGATATTCGCTCTAATAAGTCGGCATTTGCATCTCTTAATCCTATATAAGATTTTATATTACTTGTTACAGAATAAACTCGTCCTGCTATTTCGTTGACTACATATAGATATTTACTTCTTTGAAACTGATTATTACTAACAATCAGTAACCCCGAAATGATTATCAATAAAATAAAGTGAAGCCAATAAATATTCTTTTGAATAAAATTTAATAACTCTCTCAATTATCTAAGTAAGAATTTAAATTTATTTACATTTTTAAGAGCAATACCAGTTCCTTTAGCTACTGCAAGCAGAGGGTCGGGAGCTATATGACAAGGGATATTTACCATTTCCTGTATACGCTTATCCAAACCTTTAAGAAGAGCACCACCTCCTGCAAGATAAATTCCGTTACGAACTATATCTGCATAAAGTTCGGGAGGAGTATTTTCAAGAGCGTTAAGCACAGCCATTTCTATTTTAGATATAGATTTATCTAAGCAATGAGCCATTTCTTGGTAAGATACAGGAACTTCCATTGGCAAAGACGTCATACGATTAGGACCTACAACTATAAAATCTTCCGGAGGATCTTCAAGCTTCATTAAAGCCGAGCCTACATTCATTTTTATACGTTCAGCCATCTTCTCTCCCACTTTCATATTATGCTGACGTCCCATATACTCTACAATATCTTGGTTAAAGTCATCACCAGCAATACGGATAGATTTGTTCGCAACGATACCGCCAAGAGATATAATAGCAATTTCGGTTGTACCTCCACCTATATCAACAATCATATTACCTTCAGGAGCTTCAACATCAAGACCAATACCAACTGCTGCTGCCATTGGCTCATAGATAAGATAAACATCTCTACCTCCTGCTCGTTCTGCCGATTCTTTTACTGCGCGCATCTCCACTTCGGTACTACCCGATGGAATACAAACCACAACTCTTAATGAAGAAGGGAATAACCTCTTCTTATTGTCTATCATACTAATCATACCGCGAATCATAAGTTCTGCGGCAGCAAAATCTGCAATAACTCCATCTCTAAGAGGTCTCACGGTTTTTATTCCATCGTGAGTTTTATCTTGCATCATCTTTGCTTGCTTCCCAATGGCTATAAGCTTATCGGTACGACTATCCATTGCAACAACCGAAGGCTCGTCTACCACTACCTTACCATTCTTTATGATAATGGTATTGGCCGTACCTAAGTCCATTGCCAGTTCTTGTGTTAATGAAAATAATCCCATTTTCTTTTTTAATGTTTAAAGTGACGAATACCCGTCATTACCATTGCCATATTATTATCGTTGCAATATTCAACCGAAAGATTGTCTTTTATAGAACCTCCAGGCTGAATTACCGAAGTTATCCCTTCTTTGTGTGCTATCTCAACACAGTCTGGGAAAGGGAAAAATGCATCAGAAGCCATAACAGCTCCATTCAAGTCGAAACCAAATTCTTTAGCTTTCGCTATAGCTTGCTTAAGTGCATCAACACGAGAAGTTTGTCCTACTCCGCTTGCACACAACTGTCCGTTTTTCGCCAAGATTATAGCGTTAGACTTAGTGTTCTTAACTAATTTATTAGCAAATAATAAATCTTTAATTTCTTGAGCCGTAGGAGTCTTATTTGTAACAACTTTCAAATCTGCCTCTGTTTGTATGCTAATATCTTTATCTTGAGCTAAAACTCCATTAAGAAGAGAGCGATACTGCAGCCCTGCACCTGTTGTTTGTTTTTGAATAAGTATGATTCTGTTTTTCTTTTGTTTCAATACTTCTAAAGCATCAGTATCATAAGAAGGTGCTATTATTATCTCGAAGAATATTTTATTAATTTCTTCAGCTGCATCTTTGTCTATATTTGCGTTAGATATTAAAACGCCACCAAAAGCAGAAACAGGATCTGCCTCTAATGCTGCATCCCAAGCTTCTTTTACAGTATTACGCGAAGCTATACCACAAGCGTTGTTGTGTTTCAAAACGGCAAATGTTAATTCATCAAACTCAGAAATCAAATCAACAGCCGCATTTACATCAAGCAAGTTATTGTATGATATTTCTTTTCCGTGTATTTGCTCAAAAAACTCGTCAAACTCTCCGAAGAACATTCCTTTTTGGTGAGGGTTTTCTCCGTAACGCAAAGGCATTTTTGTATCTACTGCTTCGCGGAAGTAGCTTCCTTCGTTGTTGTCGAAGTAATTAAAGATAGCGGTATCGTATCCCGATGACACGGCGAACGCTTCTTTAGCAAACCATTTTCTATCTTCTAATGTAGACATTGCACCTTGCTCGCCCAACATCTTATCTAATGCCTTATATTGATTTTTAGATGCAACAATTACAACATCTTTGAAATTCTTTGCCGCTGCTCTAATTAAAGAGATGCCGCCTATATCTATCTTCTCTATTATTGCTTGTTCGTCGGCACCCGATGCTAATGTTTCTTTGAAAGGATATAAATCTACGATAACAAGATCAATCTCAGGTATTTCGTATTCCTTAATTTGAGACTGGTCTCCTTCGTTTTCTCTGCGATTTAATATACCGCCAAATACTTTAGGGTGAAGAGTTTTAACTCTCCCTCCAAGGATAGAAGGATAGCCTGTCAGCCCTTCTACAGAGAGGCAAGGCATACCCAACGACTCTATAAAAGATTGAGTACCACCTGTTGAATAAAACTCTACTCCATCTTTATGAAGTTTATTTAATATTTCGTCTAATCCATCTTTATGAAATACCGAAACAAGCGCATTTTTTATTTTTCTTTCTGAAGACATTGTACTTATTTTACCTGATTTTTATAATGAGTACAAATTTAGTGATTTTGTTTCAAAGTCTCTATATAATAGATGTAAATATTTTTAAATACAACTTTAACCCTATTTTCGAATCTTTAACTACCTGTTATATCCTTCTCTGTTAACCTCTTCGAACTAACAAAGACTTTATCTGAGTAACTCAGTGCAATAAAAAATAATCTCAGTGTTTTTCCGAGCAAAAGTCGGTGCATTTCATATTAAAAGTCGGTGTAATTCCCTTAAAACACAGCGCAATTTTTCACAAAAAGACAAAAAAAAGACCGCCAAGGATTACCTCCCGACAGTCTTTACAATTATTGCTTATGCAAATATACAAAATAAAAAGGCGTTTGTCAAATGTTAATTAACATCTATTCAGACTTAGCACGTAACTGCCAATAGCGTAGCATCTTCTTGAACCTCCAAAAATATAGATTTAGCCTCTTTTGCTGGTATCAAAATAGTTTCACCTTTGGCTATACTCGCTACACCGTCAAAGCCACGTACCATAGCAGAACCTTTTATGCAAACTATTATAACAAAAGTATCTTCAAACTCTAAGCTTTTTATGGTTCCTTGCTTGTATTCCAACGTAGAGACTTTAAAAAACTCATTATCAAGAACGCACTCTTCCGCTGTTTTTTTAAGCTGTTCTTTCACCCCCGAACACAAACTAAAATCTATTGCATCTTTAGCCTCTTCTGTATGCAGCTTGCGCACATTACCTTCCTTATCTTTTCTATCATAATCATAAATACGATAAGTAATATCAGACGATTGTTGCACTTCCAACAAAAAGTTTCCTGCGCTTATAGAGTGTACTCGCCCTGCTGGTATTGCAAAAACATCACCAACCTCAGTCTGTTCTTTATTCAAGTAATCGGTAAACGTATTGTTTTTTATACTTTCATCATATTGTTCAGGAGTCATTTCTTTAGCAAATCCCGAATAAACAAAAGCGTTTTGGCAGGCTTGCACTACATACCACATCTCTGTTTTACCAAAACAGTTGTGTCTTTCGTTAGCTAATTCATCATCGGGGTGTACTTGTATCGACAAATCTTTATCTGCATCAATAAATTTCACAAGCAAAGGGAATTTTCCTCCAAACTGTTCATACACTTTCTTTCCCAAAAGGTCGGACTTAAATGTATCTATTAATTCGTTTAGAGTTTTACCCTTATACTCTCCTTCGGCCACAATCGACTCATTGTCTGGCATAGCCGAGATTTCCCAACTCTCTCCTATCTTATCAATCTGAATGTCGAGATTCTTAAAGTTAGCAATTTTATTTCCACCCCAAACAATGGGTTTTAATATAGGTTTGAACTTAAAAATATCCATATTGTTTTTGTTAAGAGCTAAATGTTTTAGTTCTTTTTAGCACTATAGCTGTTCTTGCAGGCAAATAAACCTTCAGCCATTCTTTGTTTTCTTTTGCATATAGTTCGTCATACATAGTAAGATGTTCGATTGTTTCGTCTATCATACCAAATCCGCCGAACTTAGGATTATCTGTATTTAATATTGTTTTGTATTTTCCGGGAGGGACTAAAAATCCATATCCTGAGAAAGACTTAGAAGGATTGAAATTAAATATAAATATTAAATCGTTTCTTCTAAAAGCCAATATCTGGTCTCCGTCGTTATCCCAAACTTTTTGTATTTCTGTTTTTTGGAAGTTCTTTGTTCCTCCCACAAGGTGAATCATCTCTTTATCAAATTCACCAAGATATTTGTACTTAAGATCTGGATTATCTACCAAGTTCCACTGACGGCGCGCATACTTATACGACCAACCATTATCTTGTCTTGGGAAATCTATCCATTCTGGGTGCCCAAACTCATTACCCATAAAGTTAAGATAGCCTCCGTTTATAGTAGAAAGAGTTATTAAGCGTATCATTTTATGCAAAGCTATACCTCTATCAACCATAAAGTTTTGATCGTTTACCGACATATGCCAATACATATCCGAATCAATAAGTCTAAAGATGATTGTTTTATCGCCTACTAAAGCTTGATCGTGGCTTTCGGCATAGCTTATTGTTTGTTCGTCGGCTCTTCGATTGGTTGTTTCCCACCATATCCCCGAAGGATGCCAGTCTTGATCTTTCTTTTCTTTTATTGTTTTAATCCAGTAATCTGGAATATTCATAGCCATTCTGTAATCGAAACCATAACCTCCCTTATTTACAGCAACAGCCAAGCCAGGCATTCCGCTAACTTCTTCTGCTATTGTTATAGCATTTTCATTAACTTGATGTATAAGTTTGTTTGCTAAAGTAAGGTAACAGATAGCATCGCCATCTTGATTAAGATTATAATAATCGCCATAGTTACAAAATGCTTCTCCTAATCCGTGACTATTATAAAGCATTGAAGTTACTCCATCGAAGCGAAAGCCATCGAACTTATACTCTTCTAACCAAAACTTACAATTAGAAAGCAAGAAATGGAGAACTTCGCTTTTGCCATAATTAAAGCAAAGAGAATCCCAAGCTGGGTGTTCTCTCCTACTATCTCCGTGAAAGTATTGAATGTAAGAGCCATCAAATCTGCCTAAGCCTTCCATTTCGTTTTTAACAGCGTGAGAATGTACTATATCCATAATAACTGCGATACCCATAGAGTGTGCAGTATCGATAAGTTCTTTAAGCTCTTCAGGCGTTCCGAACCTTGATGAAGCTGCAAAGAAACTCGAAACGTGATAACCAAAAGAACCATAGTAAGGATGTTCTTGTATCGCCATTATCTGAATAGCGTTGTATCCGTCTTCTTTTATTCTGGGAAGAATATTTTCTGTAAATTCCTTATACGTCCCAACCCTTTCTTCCGAAGTAGCCATACCTATATGACATTCGTATATCAGTAAAGGAGCAACATTAGGTTTGAAGTTTTTATTCTTAAACGTATATGGTTTATCGGGATTCCAAGCCTGTGCACTAAATATGTAAGTTTGTTCATCTTGCACCACACGCTTAGCCCAAGCAGGAATGCGTTCGCCCGAACCACCGTCCCAATGTATTTTTAGTTTGTATAAATCTTTATGCTTGATGGCATCTTTAGGTAAATTAATTTCCCAAATACCATTTCCTATATTTGTCAATTTATAATTGTCTTTTTCTTCCCAATTATTAAACTCTCCTATAATATAAATAGAGGTAGCATAAGGAGCCCACTCTCTAAACACCCAACCTTCCTTATTAAGATGAAGTCCGAAGTATAGGTAGCCCGAAGCAAAATCGCTCAAACTAATTTTACCTTTTTGAGTTAATTCTTTTTCTTTGCTTTTAAAATAACGATAACGTCCTTCGATAGCTTCGCTATAAGGCTCAAGCCAAGTATCATTCTTTATTAAACCGAGAGAAGACTTCATAATTCTTAGTTTTCAACGTTTAGGGAGGTAAAGATATATAAATTTAATCAAAGAGGATATGTATTTATACAAAAAAAACAAAGTAGGCATTGAATGACACCTACTTTGTTGTATTTTGGAGTTCTTGAAACAACTCTTTTTGCTTGTCGGTTAAAGAGGTTGGTAGTTTAACATTGTAAGTAACTATTAAATCGCCAAACTTACCTTCTTGTTTATACTTAGGAAAACCTTTCCCTTTTAGCCGGACTTTAGTTCCCGGCTGAGTACCCGGTTTAACTTTCATCTTTACTTTGCCATCGAAAGTATTTATCATAATTTCGCCTCCGAGCACAGCAGTATAAATATCTAAATTAGTTTCGGTATACAAATCATTACCACTCCTTTTGAAAGTTGGGTCGGGGTGTATATTAAAGGTAATATAAAGGTCGCCTGGTTGTCCGCCATTAACACCTTGTCCTCCTTGTCCTTTAAGTTTAATCTTTTGTTCGTCGGCAATACCAGCCGGGATAGTAATCCTCAACTGTTTACCATTCACATTAATTGTTTGCTGATGAGTTTGAGATGCTTCACGAAGAGTCAAATTCACCTCTCCAGAATAATCTTGCCCCTTAAAGTTAGACGGCCTTCTACCAGAACGTGCACTTCCTCCAAAAAGATTTTCAAAGAAATCAGAAAAGCCTCCAGCACCGCCAAAGCCTGAAAAATCACCTCCAAAGTCTTGATAAGTATATCCACCTGCACCTTGTTGTCTTCTCGCTTGTTCGTATTGTTCAGAATGTTTCCAGTTTTCGCCATACTCATCATACTTCTTTCTCTTTTCCGGGTCGTTAAGCACCTCGTTAGCTTCATTAATTTCTTGAAACTTCTGATGCGCCGACTTATCATTAGGATTTAAGTCGGGGTGATATTTCTTTGCTAACTTCTTATATGCTTTCTTTATGTCTTGCTGCGAAGCCGATTTATCAACACCAAGAACTTTATAATAATCAATAAATGACGACATATTGTGAGTAAATTAATTTAGATTACAAATTGAAAAATATTAATTATATGTATTCTTATAACGTTTATATATGAATGTTTGTTTAAAACAAAAAAGAGAAAACAACAAGCCGCAAACAATACGAACAAGTTGTTTTCTCTATTACATTTTATTTCGTTATTGATTTATTTACCGCAACAAGATTTATATTTCTTTCCACTACCGCAAGGGCAAGGGTCGTTGCGTCCTACTGTTTTGTCTACACGCACAGGTTCGCGCTTCTGTTCGCGAGTATCACGTCCTGCAACTTCACCCTGAGTACGTCTTGCCTCAGACATTTCGTCTTTCTGAGTTTTATATTTACTGTAGTCTGTTTTCCTTTCAGGAGCAGCCTCTTTAATCTCTTGTTCGCGAATATAAACTTGTCCTCTCATAAGCACCGAAACAGTTTTTCTATTCATCGAGTCGACCATATTCTTGAATAAGTTAAACGACTCTAACTTATAAATCAACAATGGGTCTTTATTTTCGTAACTTGCATTCTGAACCGATTGTCTTAACTCGTCCATTTCTCTAAGATGTTCTTTCCACGATTCGTCTATAGAATGAAGCAGAATAGCTTTCTCGAACGATTTTACCACATCTCTTGATTCTGTTTCGTAAGCTTTCTTTAGGTTACAACTGATACTGTAAAACCTTTTACCATCGGTAATAGGAACTATAATGTTTTCGTAACGTCCACCAAACTCAGTATATGCTTTTTCTATGTTTGGCTGAGCTACTTGAACCATTCTTTCGTTCTTTCGTTTAAAGCTTTCCATTGCCTCGTTGAATACTTTTTCTGTAAGATTGTTCTTCTTAGAGTCTTTGAATTCTTCTTCTGTTACAGGCACTTCGATAGCCAATGTTTTTGAAACTTCAAAATTCAGTCCTTCATAATCGTTAGACCCTGAGTATTCTTCAGAGATAGCACTTGATGTATCGTAAATCATATTAAGAACATCTAAACCTATACGCTCTCCCATCAAGGCATTTCTACGACGTTTGTAAATAACTTCTCTTTGAGAGTTCATAACATCATCGTACTCAAGCAAACGTTTACGGATACCGAAGTTATTTTCTTCTACTTTCTTTTGAGCGCGCTCTACTGATTTGTTTAACATATTATGTTCGAGCACTTCTCCTTCTTTGAATCCCATTCGGTCCATCATACCCGCTATTCTTTCAGAAGCAAACAGACGCATAAGATTATCTTCCAACGATATGAAGAATACAGAAGAACCCGGATCTCCCTGACGACCAGCACGTCCGCGAAGCTGACGGTCTACTCGACGAGAGTCGTGTCTTTCCGTTCCTATAATAGCCAAACCACCTGCCGCTTTTACCTCAGGCGATAGCTTAATGTCGGTACCACGACCTGCCATATTTGTTGCAATAGTAACAGTTCCCGACTGACCAGCCTGCGCTACAATGTCGGCTTCTTTCTGGTGAAGCTTAGCATTCAACACCTGGTGAGGTATTTTGCGCATACCGAGCATACGGCTTAACAATTCCGATATTTCTACAGAAGTTGTACCCACAAGCACTGGTCTACCTTGCTCTCTTAACAACACTATTTCTTCTATAACCGCCGAATATTTCTCTCTCGCTGTTTTGTAGATACGGTCGTTCATATCATTCCTTGCGATAGGACGATTAGTTGGAATAACTACAACATCTAATTTATAAATATCCCAAAACTCACCAGCCTCAGTTTCTGCCGTACCCGTCATACCTGAAAGCTTGTTATACATACGGAAATAATTCTGCAAAGTAATAGTTGCAAAAGTTTGAGTAGCAGCTTCAACCTTTACGGCTTCTTTTGCCTCTATCGCTTGGTGTAGTCCGTCAGAATAACGACGTCCTTCCATTACACGACCAGTTTGCTCGTCTACAATCTTTACTTTATTATCTACAACTATATATTCAATATCTTTTTCAAACAAAGAATAAGCTTTTAGTAATTGGTTAACCGTATGCACACGCTCCGATTTAACCGCATAGTTTTGCATAAGCTCATCTTTCTTTACTTGCATTTCCTCGTCAGTACCTCCAGCATTTTCTATTTCAGCCATCGATACCCCAATATCTGGCAGCACGAAGAATTGAGGGTCGTCTGAGCTACCAGTAAGAAGGTCTATACCTTTATCTGTAAGCTCTATAGAATTGTTTTTCTCATCAATAACAAAGTAAAGTTCATCAGTAATTATATGCATCTCTCTGTTTTGTTGCTGCATATAAAACTCTTCAGTCTTTATCATCTGAGCCTTAACTCCTGGTTCACTCAAATATTTAATAAGAGCTTTACTCTTTGGCATACCCTTATAAGAACGGAACAACAACTTGAAACCCTCTTCTTTTGTTTTCTCATCATCTGAAGCTATAAGCTTTTTAGCTTCAGTAAGAAGATTAGTAGTAAGCTTCTTCTGAACATTTACTAAATTCTCTACTCTTGAGCGATATTCTTCATATAATTGTTCTTCTCCCTTAGGCACAGGACCTGATATAATAAGAGGAGTACGAGCATCATCAATTAAAACCGAGTCGACCTCATCGACAATAGCATAATTATGTTTACGCTGAACAAGGTCTTTCGGACTAATCGCCATATTATCTCTCAAATAGTCGAAACCAAATTCATTGTTAGTACCGAAAGTAATATCAGCTTCGTAAGCCTTACGACGTTCATCTGAATTAGGTTTATGTTTATCTATACAGTCAACAGAAAGACCGTGAAACATATATAAAGGTCCCATCCATTCCGAGTCACGTTTAGATAAATAATCATTCACCGTTACAACGTGAACTCCATTGTGAGTCATTGCATTTAAGAAAACCGGTAAAGTTGCCACTAATGTTTTACCTTCCCCAGTTGCCATTTCGGCTATTTTACCTTTATGAAGAACAACACCACCAAACAACTGCACATCGTAATGCACCATATCCCAAGTAATTTCATTACCACCAGCATTCCAGTGGTTTTTGAATATTGCCTTATCGCCTTCTATTGTTACAAAGTCGTGATCAAGAGCAAGCTTACGGTCGAATTCGGTGGCCGTAACGGTTATTGTTTCGTTTTCGGTAAATCTTCTTGCTGTATCTTTAACTATAGCAAACACTTCGGGAAGAATCTCTTCTAATGTTTTTTCGTGTTGCTCAACTATCTCTTTTTCTATTTTATCAATTTCGCTCCAAACAGCTTCACGTTCTTCAAGTTCCAAATCTTCGATAGTAGCTTTCAGCTCTTCTATCTTAGCCTTTTGTGTTGCAACCTTTTCTTGAATAAGATTCATTAAAGATTGTGTTTTGTTACGAAGTTCGTCATCAGTAAGCGTTTTTATACCTTCGTAAGCAGCTTTTATCTTTTTCACGTAAGGATCTATCTCTTTTAAGTCTCTTTGCGATTTGTTTCCAAATAGTTTCGTTAGGAAATCATTAAAACCCATAATTTTATATTGTTAGTTTATTATTCTTATTAATTAATTGTGAAGTTTCTTTTCAACTTCTTTTGTAAAACACTTGTTTCTAATTCTTTATTATCAACTCTTCAAGCGGCGTACCTCTACTACCATTAGGCGGTCTTATTCTAAGTATATAAGATATAGATGGTGCAATATCTATAGACTCTACTGTTCTATAGGTATCTCCTTTTTCTATTCTATTACCAAAGAATATCAACGGAGTTGATATATTTATTTGTTTTTGATAGTTGTTTACTTTACCATCTTCTATAACAATCCAACCAGGCTGAAGTTCAATAAAAATATCGCCACTTAATTTAGAGTTCATAGCTCGGCGATAGTAAGCCGACTTACCATTATCATCTATAAGCCACTCATCAGCAGTAGTTACGTCTTGCACTCCACTAAACTCATAAACAAACTCAGCAGCTTCTCTTATTATATCTATATTTTTAAGTCGCTTTTCTTCTATTAGTTTTTTATTAAGATAAATCTGTTGATTATGATAAGCCGTAACCCAATTTCCTTGTCCATACTTAGCCATCAAGTACATATTCAACAAAGCAGCACAACGATTAGGATAAAACTCTCCCTGAACCTTTGTTCCTTCTGGTAATTTATTTATCGAATCATAGTAACCTGTAGAAGAAAGAACTATAAGAGCATTCTTTAATCCAATTTTACGTTCTACTACGTCAATAATTTTCTCTAAATCTTGATCTAATCTGTAATAAATATCTTGTATTTCATAGCTATACTCCTCACTTTCTTCTCCTAATTTATAATTACCAGCATAATAAGTAATTGATAACATATCAGGATAATTATCAATACCAAACCCTGCCGACTCTACAAATTTAACCGCAAGGTCTGTTATCTCTGCATTAATCAGAGATGTTTGTTTTATTTTTGAATATCTGTAAGGGTCTGACTTGCTAAACGTGTATGCGAAAGGTGAGTTTCTTTGCGAGTAAGGAAATCCTATATAATGCGAATGCGATTGTGTCCAAGTTTTCTCAGAATAGTTTCCAATAGCCGAAGACGCATTAAATCTATCCACATAATAAGGCACTTCTTTATAGTAAGTTGTAGTTGCCCATTTACCATTCTGGTTATCCAACCAAAACACTCCATTAGCATTCTTTCCTCCCGATATTATTGCCTGTGCAGCATTCGGAGCTATAGCATAAACTTTGCTTTTATTATCTGAAGCTATCTTTAGTTCATCAACTATAGTGCCTGCCTTTAAAGCCAAAGGAGACAGTTTGTCGGTTGTGTAATTACCTAAATAACTATCGTCGGCAACTATCGAAACTTCTATATTTTTAGCAAGATCTAATTTATAGTTTCCAACAATACCATTATAATAAGGATAAGTGCCTGTGTAGATATTGGCAATAGAAGAAGCTTCATCTAAATTAGGGAAACCAAATTCTACATTATGGTAAACCAAACCTTCGTTTAGAAGACGTTTAAATCCTTTTTCTCCAAATGTAGATTGAAAATATTGTAGATAATCATCTCTTAATTGGTCTACAACTATATTCACAACCAATTTGGGCACAGCTTCGGTATGTTGTGCCTGCAAACCGGTTACAGTTAATAACGCAATAAGAGGGGCTAACCATTTATTCATCGTCTTTCTTTTTTTGCGTTAACTAACCAAAGTGCCGAAGCCATTCCAATAGACATAATAAAAGGAATATTCGCAAGGCTGAACACTTGAGGCAACCAGCACCAGCTAATCAACAAGAAGCACAAAAGTAATAAATTAACTGTATGATACAAGGATATTAAGCTATAAGATTTCTTAAAACAATATCCTAACAATGCTATAAAATGAAAAGGGTGCAACCATAATATATTCCAATTAGGCGACACACAAGGGTGAGGTGAATAGCACACTAAAAATACGACAACACACCCTGCCAAAGCTGTAATAAAAAACAATACTCCAAAGAATCCTCTATAAAGTCGTTTCTTTTTTATTCCTAAAACGAATAAACATATACATATCAATAACAAAAGAACACCCACAAACATTGGCGTAGCAAAAAATACAGATGCTTTATCTGTTTGAGGAACAGACTGTACAATATTGCGTTTAGAAAGAACTAAAGGTCGGTACTCCTCTTGTTTTTCTATATATGTTTCATCTAATATCTTCATAAGCTTTTCAGGAAGGAACATTTCTTCTCGAACCGATATTAAGGAGTCAGCTCCGCTACCAATTACTAAGTCTATTCCAAAAGCCATAAAAGGATAAGGGTCGACACACGAATGTATCAAATCTCGGAATGTTACATTTGCTTTTTGCTCTGGATATTTCAACGAGTTCGCTGTCGATACTTCTATAATATCTCGTATTCTTGAAGTACAGTTATCAAACAAAAAGTTGTATCTATAAAAGAGATTTTCGGGCTGTAAGTTTTCACTCACTATTTTAAGCAACTGCTCTTTCTCTTCGTTATTCAGATTAAGAATCTGCTCTTCTACCGCAGCATTAGAACTACTATAAAAATAAATAAAATAACTAAAAGGAGCTGTACTTAAGAAATAATCAGCCTCGCCCTTTATAAAACGGAAAGAAAAACCAAGTGCATCTTCAAAATCAAAACTTCCCCAGTTAAGCACCTCATCATATCCTTCATAAGGATTATGAAGTCGCAATGCCGAATGTCCATAAACAGTGTACACCTCATTTGGTCGAGGCATAACCGTAAGTAAACTCACTTTCAGACTATCTAAACCTATTGCACTAACCGAGAATGATGTAATAAACAGTAATAAAGCAACTATATATTTCTTCACAAATTCAACATCTTTAATTATACTGCAAATATAATATATTTTTAGCTCTTATTTTTTAACTATACAACTTTTATCTTGCAGGTTATCTGTATTAAACTCATAAATCTACAAAGTAAAAAACACAAAGGCTGATAAAACAATACATTTTTTTGCTGCTTCGTCCAAATTCTCGACATTTTTTCTCCTTACTTATTTCTACAAGATTGTTATTATTTCTATTATTTTGATATTACAAACCCTTTGCTTAACTTTCAGAGAGGAGCAAGAGCGTAAGCAAGCTACCCCAATAGGCAACTATCTGCAATTCCTTAACTCTCGGAGAAGAGCATAAAAGTTAGCGAGTGGACAAATGCACAGCTCTACCCCTCTCTCGAAGAGCTTCTCCGCTCTCTGGAGAACTCCCTTATCGTTGTTACCAAAGAGGCGAGTTGTTTCTTAGTAGATACCCCTCGTCGTTCTTAGTAGATAGGCGAGGTACTTCTTAGTAGAGACCCGATGTAGCTCTTAGTAGAACGGTCTCGTCTTTATACTTAAAGCACCCCGTCGTTCTTAGTAGAGAGACATCGCCTCTCTTAGTAGAGAGGGAAGGGGTCTCTTAGTAGAGAGACGACCCTAAGTGAAACTTTGTGTTTCACAAGTTAAAAACTAAAAGATAAAAACTAAAAGTTAGCACAAAGCGAAGCCAATCGCAATGCACAGTAGAGACGTGGCATGCCGTAGTGGATGATAAGAAAAAGTGCGTGAAACGTGCTTGCCCTGAATATGACGAAATTGAAATCACTCTGAATAAAATCAATTTACGATTATCTAACATCCTGGACTATGCCAACGAAAACGAGATTGAACCAACGGTTGACTTTGTCTTGAAAGAATTGGCAACGGAAAGAGAATACGAGCAAAAGCAGGCTCGACTGGATTCATTTGCTATGCTGGATAAATATATCGAAGAGAAAGCACCATTTGTATCGAAAGATCAGGTTAAAGACTACAAGAGCCTGCGTAAGCACTTGAACGCATTCAAAGCATACTCTTCCCAACCTATTACTTTCCGCAACCTAAACTTGAAATTTTATAATGAGTTTATGGATTACTTATTCTACAAAGCGATTAAGCCAGATGGAGAAATCGGATTGGTTACTAATTCTGCCGGGAAAGTAGTGCGAATGCTTAAAGGTTTTGCAAACTACCAAATGGCAAAAGGTGCGATTCCGACTATTGACTTGAAATGCTTTAAAGTTGTAGAGGAAGAAACAGATGCTATATATTTGAGTGAGAATGAACTGGGAAAGATTTATAATTTGAATTTGTCTGATGATAAGGAACTGGAAGAAATTAGAGATATTTTTATTGTCGGATGCTTCACTGGTCTTCGATACAGTGACTTATCTACGCTTAATCCCGAACATATTGATCTAACAAATGAGGTTATCAACTTGAAACAGCGCAAAGTACACAAGGCTGTAGTTATTCCGATGATAGATTATGTTCCTACTATTTTGAAGAAATACAACTATGCTTTGCCCAAAGTCTCCTCTTACAAATTCAATGAAAGAGTAAAGGAGTTAGGAGAGAAAATAAAATTAAATCAGAAAGTTGAAATTGTCCGAAAGAAAGGGAATACCAGAGTTGTTGATGTTTATAAAAAATACGAACTGATCTCCTCACATACCTGTCGACGGTCGTTCTGTACCAATATGTACCTTTCCGGTTTCCCTGCCGAGGAACTCATGCGAATATCCGGACATAAAAGCCCTGCAGCATTTATGCGATATATCAAAGTTGATAATATGCAGGCGGCAAACAGGTTGAAAGCATTGCGTAATAGTTTGCAGAAATAAACTAACCCAAATTAAGAGGAGTAATATAGTGATTCAATAGATGATATCTGTTGAATTTCAAATGCAAATTACTAACTTTCTATATTTCTTCTAAATTCTACCAGTACTGAATCCGTATAATTCTGCATATCAGAAAAATTATTTTTAGATGAAGTAATTTCTACAAATTCAGCAATTTGATATGGTTTAAGATAAAACTTCTGTTCTTTTGTTTTATGCATTACGATGCAATACTTATAAAATTCTGAAGTATCTTCATGAACATATGGAGCTACAAAGGATAAGTATTTTGTATTGTATTTATTTAGATTATTATCTTCCTTAAAATGACGAATAACCGAAGTTGTTTCGTTATTAAGTTGCTGTGTCTTGTTGCGAATAAGAGTTACTTCTATCAACCAATATAGATTATTAGAATAGACTTCAATATCCCCTTTGTTACCGGGCGCATGAGAAATGGGCAAACCTATATAATCAGCCTTATAATTAGGTCTTATAGCATATTCATCTCCATATTTAAGAGCAAGGATAAGACTTAAATAAAACTCCAACTTCAAAGGTTCTGCAATATACTTAAAAGACGGTATTACATTATGCGAACTGCCAATATGTCTAATACTCTCAAATAACTTATTTTCATCCAAGTTATACATCTCAATTATTTCAGATGCCTTTTTTGCATACTCAAAACCGTCTTTCTGAATCAAAGAATCGCGATACGCAGAAATAACATTTAAAAATACCTTATTGTAACTTTCTAGCTTTTGAAAATATAAATAAGCATCCGCTTTCTCTTCTTCGGTAATAGAAACAGATATTTTTAATAGTTCATTTATGTAACCGTCATTCGCAACATTTCTAAAAATCATCACATTACCTCTAAACTGTACGGAAATAAACCCAGATATAATTAATAACCTTAAGACGACATCTGGATAGTCTCGAAGTATAGTTTGAGATTTCAGGTTAGTATTATATTCTTCTCTTACATACTCCAAAACATCTTCAGAGCTAGCTAGTGTATGCTCTTTTATTGTTTTCATAAATTCTGGAATATTTCCTTTTCTGCTAAATGTAGAAATGATAAATTGCTCGTAAGAAAGTCGTCCTTTTTCTTGCAACATCTCTAATATAAATCGAAAAAAGTTGAAGTCGTTTGATACATTTCTATATGGAGACCTACGATTATACTTCATTGCTTGAATTGAAAACGCTTCCTGTTCATCAAGTTTATCACTAATTAACATCGTTGCTATTTCTGAAAAAAGTAATGGCTTATTATATTGAGCATAAACAAATCCCAACTCTGATAGAGTTCTCATATATGTCCAAAATCGAGATTGATAACCAGAGGGAAAACCTCCGTCTGCTCGTCTTGTACTATTAACTATAATAACTTCTCCAGAAATACTTTCAATAGTAGAATCTTCATTGATTTCAACATCAGTACTTGATACAATCCCATTCAAATATAGAGAAGATACAACTTTGAGCAAAATATTGTCATTCAGTTCTTCGCCTATAAAAGGTTCAATTGCAGTAAGAATCCCCTTATAACGTTCGGGATTTCTGACCGCTGTTTCAAATGCCATTTGTTTGTATGTAGGTGTCCTTTTTTTCATATTCTCTTTTTTTGATTTCCTGTGGGGTGGTAAATTCCGCAATATCCTTGAATTTGCCATTGCTTCTGCATAGGCTCTTCTTTTTGCTCGATTAGAACCTTTATTTCTCTTTTTCATTGATAATTTGTTACTAAAACCTCTGTAAAGTTCTTTATCGTATTATCATGATAACTAATATAATTACTCGTTATCCCATGCTTATTATATCTCTCTGCCCAATCAAGGAATAAATCGTTGACCTTTCCTTTGTAATGGGTAACATTTGAGATTGCAAATTTAACGTTTTTCTCGTTCAAATCATCTAACATTGAGAGTAATTCACTTTCTGTCTGCATATTCCAATATTTATTGTATTCACTGAATGTGATCAAGTAAGGAGGGTCTAAATAGACAAAGTCATTCTCTAGCCACTCCATAGAATTGAAATAGTCCTTAAAATCCAAATTAGACCAGTGTATTGTCCTATGTTTATTTATCACAAAATAGTTGTATAGAGCATCATATACATTTTTGTTAAAGTCTACATTACCTACAGGTAAATTATATTTATCTGATGAGTTAAATCTCAACATTCGGTTAAAACCATAGATTAGTAACACATAAAGTTCTGCAAGGCTTTTATTTTTAGCATTGTTATAGTGGTGTTTCAGTCTATTGAAATTATCTCGATTAAAATGAGCGTAATACGTTTTTTTATATTGTTTCTTCAGTTCTTGTGGAACTATATCTCTCTGAAAGGAGAATGACAGATGATACCTGTTGATTATTGAAGAGATAAGTTTAAAAAAATCTTCTTCTCTGTTCGTGTAAGAACATAAAAATTCATGAAGATCAATGACATGATTGTCAATATCATTCAAAAAATATTCATTCGCTCTTATATTCAGGAAAACAGAACCACCACCAACAAACGGCTCAAAGAACCGATTGATAGTGGAGGGAAAATATTCTTTAATTTCTCTGATGAGTTTATATTTGTCCCCAACATAAAAGAGTGGGGAACGATTTATTTTTTCTTGCTTCATCCACTTTCGTAATAAAAAGTAATTCTTTGTGGTCGTTAAATTCTGTTTTTCCTGTATTGAAAAAACGATGGGAGCATTCAAATGTTTTTGTATCTCCGCATCTGTTCAATATTTCCTCAATCTCTTCAAGTCTTATCTTATTCTCGGAAGAATTACTTTTGGAGTTGTAAGTATTATTGTAGGAAACTACTAGATAACGCGTATTCAGGTTCCGTACCAAGTCTTCAAAACGGCTTCGAGCCTTGACGGTGCAATAAGCACTCATATTCTCCGGTTCCGGTTTAAGAGCTACTCCGTGTAGCTTCGGTTTATCCCATTTAATCAACGTCTCATAGAGATGATAAAAACGGCAATACTGGCGGGAGTTATAAGGAGGATCAATATACACCAAATCTGATTTAATATTTCGCGCCAACAGATTTGCATCTTCTTTGTGAATTTCCACATTCTCAAAACCTTTTGCATCGATCATCCTCATCCGAAGAGGTTGAGGTTTAATCGGTTTCTTGATGTATGCGTCAAAATGCCCCACCGTATTGGCTAATTTGTCGATATTATAAATAAGAGTCGCCAACAATATACTATACTCTTTTCCTGTCAACTCATGTTTCATATCTTCTATATTCTGCCGAATATGTCCGATAAGTTTTGATACACTGTGTTCATAAAACTTTCCGCCGAAATTTTCAGAAAAATAATTTTCCGGAATGGTTTCGGGATCAAGCGAATTGTAACTTGTGATTATACTGCTTACCTTATTCTCATTCCAATTGCCTGTTCCGAAAAATGCTTTATAGATAATGTTATTAGCATATAAGAAATCGTTCACAATGACTTTCTTGTATTTGGATAATGCTCGAGCAGAAATAGTAGCCGTACCAGCAAATATATCTGTAAAGGTCTGCACATTTTTTGTTTCCGTTTCGATCAAATCCATTATCCAGTCAGACAATTTAGCTTTACTGCCGATATACCTCCGACTTTCCAGTGCGATAGGCTTCTGATATATTACATCCTGGAATAAAGAAAGATACTTGCTTCCATAGGCTATTTTATCCTCCGCAACTTTAAGTGCTTCTATGGCAACTTCCGGATATTCTAGGGTACTAACTATTTTGTCGCTTTCCCGCTGAATGAGAAGTTTTGTATCGTCAAAGTTATAAAATTGTGCCAATCGTTGAATTTGCTCGATAGTAGGCAAACGCTTACCGTTTTCGATTCGGCTCAATTGAGTTAAATCAATACCAACGTTCTGCTGAACCTCCTGCAAAGGAACTCCTGCTTCTTCACGTATCTCTTTTAATATGATTCCAACCGCGTACATCCTACTTTTGTTTTTGACAATTATCGGCAAAAATAAGAAATAAAACCCAAACGGACCATATATTTACTCTGGAATTTCGTTCCTTTTTGTTTTTTTACAGAAGAGCATACACGAATTATATGACTATTTATAGCAATGCAGATACGATTTACTACTAACTAACTGACTGACTAACTAACTCATACAAAGCCTTTATTGCAATGACAATCTTGTATCTCACCAATCATAAGAAAAATATAGAGAATCATTGCATATGAACGTCTTTATTGCCAATCCTATTAATTCTTTCCTATAATTCAGATATTAGTCGATATTCATTTGCCGATACTGTTTTTGATGAAGAAACTCCAATTAAAAGTCTGTATTCGTCTATTAATTCCTGCCTTAATTCACTGATTCCTGTTTTATTGAAATTGTAAAATAATTCAAATGTCTTTAGTGCTCTTTCTTTTGTTGTATATTTTCTATCAAAAGAAATATCATAAGCATTTTTTCTTAATTCATAAAGAATCGTTATTACCTCTAAATGCTTAATCGAAACCTCTACGGGGAAAAACATTTGATTACTATCTAAAAAGTCGCTTGTTTCTCTTGCATATTTATCAAACTGAACAACTTTCTCCCAATAATTCACTAGACAATCATCAAAACCAAAAGGAAGAAAGTGTAAGGGCACAAAAAAAGGCTCCTTATTCAGGAACCTTTTTTTGTCGAGAGCGGAAGACGGGGCTCAAACCCGCGACCCTCAGCTTGGAAGGCTAATGCTCTATCAACTGAGCTACTTCCGCATTTGTGTAATTAAGAATGAAAACCATTCATTAATTGTTCTTTTGTATTCCAATCAATCCTCCGATTAATTGTGGGCAGTGATGGATTCGAACCACCGAAGGCGTAGCCAGCTGAGTTACAGTCAGCCCCATTTGTCCACTCTGGTAACTGCCCCTTTACTTATTATTTCAAAGCGAGTGCAAAGATAATGCTTTTAATTGAATCTGCAAGCAAATTGCACCATTTTTATTGCAGTAATTGCTGCTTCGTCTCCTTTATTTCCATGTTTACCTCCAGCTCTGTCTATTGCTTGCTGCATATTATCGGTAGTTAACAGTCCGAATATATAAGGAATATCTCCTACCGAATTCATCTGAGCGAAACCGTTGGTAACTCCCGAACATACATAATCGAAGTGTGGAGTATCTCCTCTTACTACACAGCCTAAGCCAATTACAGCATCAGGGCGAATATTCTCTACAATACGTTTTGTGCCGTATATTAACTCAAAGCTACCAGGAACATAAGCTACTGTAATATTTTCAGGTTTAGCTCCTGCCTTTATCAAAGTATTATAAGCACCTTCTTGTAGTTTCGATGTTATTTGTTCGTTCCACTCAGACACTACAATAGCAAACTTCATATCCGAAGCGTCTGGAATTGTAGAAAAATCGTAATCGGATAAATTATGAAACTCTGTTGCCATCTTATTTATTCAAGAGAGCTTTATTGCGAGTTATATATTTATCTACTACGTTTGCTTCTTTAGATTGAGGATACTTTGTTTTGATTGTAGTAAATAAGTCTAATGCCGATTTATAATCTTCTAAACTTTCGTAGGCTTTTGCTGCTTTATTAAGATATATCGGACTAAGAGTTGAGCTATTAGCTTTTTTTGCTGCTTTTTTGAAATAGTCAACACCTTTTTTTGTATTTCCTAAGCTTACTTCACAGTCTCCAATCATAGCTTGCACCTGAGCTGCAAATAATTTATCTTTTCCGCTATATTTCTTTAGCATTTTAAGAGCAGCCTCATAGTCTCCTGTATTATACAAACAAATACCAGCATAAGCTTTCGCTAAGTTAGCCGAAGCTGTTCCGCTATACTCACTCATTACTTCATTGAATCCGATACAATCAGTATCATTTCCATTTAGAGCTGTTTCCCACTCTTGGTCTGCAAAATAACGTTCACATGGGAATAACGCAACCTGAGCTTTTTGTTCTCTTGGTACTAAATAAGCGTTATGAAACACGATAGCACCAACAACAATTAGTATTATCGCCACTACACCAATGATCATTTGTTTCCAATATTTATCTACAAACTGATCTGTTTTAGAAAGGATTTCTCCTACGTTTTGTTCTGCTTTAGAAGGAGCGCTTGCTTTTACTTTCTTTGCCATTTAATTCTATATTATAAAAGTATTATTACTATTTAATTGATTTAACTTTCCAATTTCAAAGCGCAAAATTAAGTTATTTAATATAATAAACGAAATTTATCATTATCTTTTTTTCTTATTTCCCTTATAAACCTCTATATTTGTACTGAAAATCAATCTTTATACAATCAAGTATATGAAGTTTTTATTTGTGGTGCAAGGAGAAGGAAGAGGTCATCTTACCCAATCAATAGCTTTAAGAGATATTTTGGTTAAGCACGGACACGAGGTTGTTGCCGTTATGGTTGGGAAAAGCAACCGAAGAGAACTTCCAGGGTTCTTTCTCAAGAATATTAAATCGCAGGTATTTACTTTCGACAGTCCTAACTTTCTGCCGGCTGCTAACAATAAGAAAACTAATATTTGGGCTTCTATCGCTTACAATTTGCTTAAATCGCCAATGTATGTTAGAAGCATATATTATATAAGGAGTAAAATTAAAGATACAAAAGCCGATGTTGTAGTAAACTTTTATGATATGATGGCGGGACTAACTTATGCTATTCACCCACCAAAAACACCACAGGTTAGTGTAGCGCATCAATATTTGTTTCTACACCCCGAATATAAATTTCCACACGAAAGCAAAGCCGAGTTAAAGATGCTAATGCTTTTCACTCGCATCACTTGCACTCGTTCGTCTAAGTTGTTTGCCCTGTCTATCGAAAAGAAAGACAATTTGCCCGATCATCATATAACTATAGTTCCTCCTCTTTTAAGGAAAAAAGTTTTAGAAACTAAAGCAACTAAAGGAGATTATCTTCACGGATATATGCTTAATGCGAACTATGCTTCTGAAATAATTGAGTATCAAAAAAACAATCCAGATATTCGTATGCACTTCTTCTGGGATAAGAAAGATGCCGAAGAGGAAACCGTTATCAACAAAAACCTTTCATTCCACAAACTGAACGACAATCTTTTTATCGATTATATGGCAGGGTGCGAAGCTTACGCAACCACAGCTGGTTTCGAGTCGGTTTGCGAAGCTATGTATTTAGGCAAGCCTGTGCTTATGGTTCCTACCCATATCGAACAATCGTGTAATGCCCACGAAGCATCGTTGGCAGGAGCTGGAATCGTAGCCGATGATTTTGATTTTGACGCTTTACTAAATTTCATTCCTAAACACAAAGCTAATCCCGAATTTAAGTCGTGGGCCGATAAGTCGGAAGAATATTGGATTAAAGAGTTCAACTTCAACCCTGAAGAATTAAACAAACAACGATTAGGCTATAAATTCGTTTTCGGAATATCTGATTAATATAGCAGCGTTGTTTAATCTTCAAAGATATATCTGAAGTCTTCGCCGTTTAATGGCTGAAAAACTTTGAACCCAACAGCTTTTCCTGCTTCAATGTTATCTTTTCCATCTTCAATAAATAAAGTTTCGGAAGCTAATATGCCCGAGTCGGCTATTAATTGTTCATAAATAGACGGATTAGGCTTTGTTACTCCAAGTTTGTAAGAAAGATATAGCTTATCGAAATACTCATCTAAGCTCTTTCCTTCAGAAGAAAAATCTTTAGATAACGCCCATTTCATTATCACTGGGTTTGTGTTGCTTAATAAATAAAGATTATAACCCTTAGCTCTTAAGTCTTCCAACATTTTCAGTTTATATATAGGTGTATCTTGTATAAAGCCCAACCAACCCCAATCAATATCTTCATCAGAAATATAAGTGCCTGCTTCTTCTCTAACAGCATCGTAAAATTCTTCTAACGTAAGCGTACCCTCTTCAAGTTCTAAAAAAATACCTTTTTGGTGATATGGGTCTAATAAGTCTGCCGCATTTTTCAAACCTTTAGACTCGAAACGCCTTATAGCCTCACTTCTGTCGAGTGTAAGTATAACACCTCCTAAATCAAACACAATGTTTTTTATACCTTCTAAGTTCATATCAATTAGTTTTAAGCCACAAATATACGGCAATTATATAAAATTCCTGTAAATTTGCAGAATGAATATAGATAACAAACATATTTCAGAGAAATTATCTGCTCCTATTTTTGGAGTAATTTCCGATTGCGCCGACAAACTAAACTTAGATACTTATGTAATCGGAGGATATGTAAGAGACCTTATACTTCACCGCCAATCTAAAGACATAGATGTTATGTGTGTAGGTAGTGGCATAGAACTTGCTAAAACCGTAGCTAACACCTTAGGGAAGAAGGCTAAATTTGCTTTCTTCAAAACTTACGGTACTGCTCAGGTTAAATATAAAGATATAGAAATTGAATTTGTAGGTGCTCGTAAAGAATCGTACAACAAAGATTCGCGCAACCCTATTGTCGAAAACGGAACTCTGCAAGACGACCTAAACCGACGCGACTTTACTATAAATGCGATGGCGATAAGCCTAAACAAAAAAAGCTTCGGAGAACTTATCGACCCTTTCGATGGTTTAAGCGACATAGAAGATTATAGAATAAAAACTCCTCTCGACCCTGATATTACTTTCAGCGACGACCCTTTAAGAATGATGCGCGCCGTTAGGTTTGCTTCTCAGTTAGGTTTTTTTATCGACCCTGAAACTTTTGATGCCATAAACAGAAACAAAGATAGGATAAGCATTATAACTACCGAACGCATAATAGACGAGTTCAATAAGATAATGCTATCTCCTCGTCCGTCTTTTGGATTGGAGATATTAGAACAAACTGGTTTACTCGAAATTATATTCCCCGAACTAACAGCTCTTAAAGGCATTGAAACTAAAGAAGGTATAGGGCATAAAGATAATTTTGCCCACACTCTTAAGGTGCTTGACAATGTTGCAAAAAACTCTAATAACATATGGTTACGCTGGGCGGCATTGCTTCACGACATAGGCAAGCCTCGAGTTAAACGTTTCGACAATAAGTTAGGCTGGACGTTTCACGGACACGAATATAAAGGAATGAAAATGGCTGGTGGAATATTCAAAAGACTTAAACTTCCTCTTTACGACAAGTTGAAATATGTAGAGAAACTTATTTCTTTACATATGCGTCCTATTGTTTTAGCCGACTATGAAGTTACAGACTCTGCCGTTAGGAGATTATTATTTGAGGCTGGAGATGACATTGACGACCTTATGCTTTTGTGTGAGGCTGATATTACTTCTAAAAACCCCGACAAGGTAAGAAAGTTCTTAAACAACTTTAAGTTAGTGCGTGAGAAACTCAAAGAGATTGAAGAGAAAGATAGAATACGCAACTTTCAACCTCCTATTGACGGCTTAGAAATAATGGAAATGTTTAATCTACCTCCTGGCAAAGAGGTAGGAGATCTTAAGACTGCTATTAAAGATGCTATACTCGATGGTATTATCCCTAACGAATACGAAGCAGCAAAAGAATACCTTATTGAACTAAAAACTAAGAACTAAGAACTAAGAGTGAAGAGTTGGCGCAAAGCGGCAAGCGAGCAAGCTCGCAGTTAAAAACTAAAAACTAAAAGTTAAAAGTTAGGACGCAAAGCGGCAATATACCTAAACAATCGTAGGCAACGCTTCGCTCGCCATACAGCTATGGAATGTAGCTTAACTTTTAGTTTTTAGTTTTTAACTTGTGCGAAGCACAACTCTTAGTTCTTAGTTCTTCACTCTATTATTTAATCTAACGTGAGTTCGATATAAGAAATTCGATAAAAAATTAGCATAACAGCTAAAGATTGATTATATTTATGGTACTGAATTACAAACAATTAATCAA